>JBAUTA010000612.1:0-5097 GCA_049581985.1 Kovacikia sp. | reverse complement strand
TGATGATTCGCCTGGTCAAGCCCTCGACTCATTTTGCGACTCATTTTGTGTCCAGTTGGTTAACTACTCTTAAGGTAGAAGATACGTATCAACGGCTGGTTAAACCCAATGAGGGGTTACTGGGGGTGGTTGTCGCGATCTCAATTTTGGAAGTTGTTGTTCTGCTTCTTCCCAAGACTAGCTGGCTCGGCCCTTTAGAAGTCATCGTTGCTTTTGCTCTTGCCGTTGCAACCAGTTGGTTAGCCTCTCGCCTATTCAAGAGATTTTTTGATTTTTATTTACTGAATGCAGTCATTAGAAGTGGACGAAAGATTAACAGTGAACTGTTGATTCTTTTAAAGTGGCTGTTTAATCTTGTGATTGCGGTTTTAGTAGCGCTCCTATTTGCCCAGACGCACCGGGTTAATGTCGTGGGTTTGCTGGCAAGTCTGGGAATTGGCGGATTAGCTGTTGCCTTTGCTGCTCAGAAAACCCTGGAGCAGGTGTTGGGCGGTATTGTGCTCTATCTCGATCGGCCTTTTGTTGTCGGAGATTATATTGGTTTGCCAGATGGCACATTTGGTCAGGTAGAAGCGATTGGACTACGCTCTACTCGTATTCGTGCCTCCGGCAGAGGTACGTTGGTGATTGTCCCAAACAGTTCCCTTACCCAAATCAATATTGAAAACTTTACAGGTGCGAAGAAAATCGTTTCGATTCTATGCCTGACATTTCACCGGGTGATTGTCCATGAAGAACAGGCACTCATTCGTCAGGTGATTGTGGAGAGTACAGTTGATATTCCTGGGATTGACTCTCGCAATACGGAAGTGAACTTTAAGGAATCGAATAGTTTAGGGCTTGAAAAAAATCAGGCGCAAATTACATTTTTTATTCTAGGTGCTGGCGAAGTTTCAACCGAAATCCGTCGCCAACTCCTTGATCTTGCTAATCAGAGCATTACTCAGCGGTTACAAGAGTACGGAATTACCTTTGATGTGGAAGAACCTACCGTGTATGTGGATTCACCCATCACGATCTAAGGCGCTGGCGTGCAATTAAACTAAAATTAATGTCAATTTAAAAGCCAACAGGGCAGAGGGAAACGGTGTACAGGGGTTCCACCCCTGTCTGGGGCAAAGCCTCCCCACCCCCATCTACAACTCCTCCTTATTTTTTAAATGGGTATAAAGATGCTCTTGGGGGCGGAGGAGGAGCTTCGGCGGAACTTTTTTGTCTGAAGGCTGCGCCCCCACTCCCCCTGCTGATCATTGATGACGCCTACCTACTTAGCAGGAATGGATATCCTAAACACGTTTCTGGAATTTCTTCAACAAACAGCCACAAAAGATACCCTGATTCAATTTGGGATATTTCTGGGGTTTATTCTCCTGTCTTTGCTGGTTGGACGTTATACCCCAACTTTCGTAAGGGTTGTCATCCGTCGGTTTGCACCCCGACAAGTTACAAGTATCTATAACAATTTAATCGACCCCATTCGCAGACTGTTTCAAATTACTGGAACGCTACTTTTAATTTCACTCTCCTTAGCCTGGATTCAGGAGTATAAATCGCTCTATGACTTTCTCCGTCTGTTTGCCAACCTGGCAGTGATTGTCAGCCTTGCCTGGTTGGCTTCCCGCCTATTTCGACAGTTTATTCGGGTTTATGGAATTGAATTGGTGCGGAAGTTGGGTCGGGAGGTGGATGAGTTACTCCTGGTCTTTGAAACCGTTGCTAATGTTGTGATTGGGTTTATTGCTGTTTTGGCCTTTGCCCAGAGTCAACAATTTAATCTGGTCGGTTTGCTAACAGGATTAGGGATTGGAGGGTTAGCGATAGCCTTTGCCGCCCAAAAGACGCTGGAGCAATTGTTAGGAACGATCGTTCTATACCTGGATCGTCCTTTTATTCCGGGTGAGTATATCCGGTTGCCCCGTTCAGCTCAGCTTCCAGAAGGGCTCTATGGGCGAGTTGAATCAATCGGTATTCGGTCTACCAAAATTCGTGCTGTGGCAAAAAGCACTTTGTTTATTATTCCCAACTCTAACCTGGCAAATTTGGAGATCGAGAATATTACCCGTGGTAAGAAGATTATGGTGCTCCTTTATCTTGATTTTTCTCGACCTTTGCAGGAACAGGAACAGTCGCTGGTAAAGCAGGTAATGGTTGAAAGCACTAATTCATTGTTTGGAATTGATCCAGGTAGCACCAATATTACCTTTTTACCACTGGACAGTGAAAAAGAAGCCATGCGAGCCAGGGTATCATTTTTTATTCTGGGTTCTAGCGAAAACTCATTGCAACTCCGTAAACGCTTGCTTGAACTTGCAAATGAAAAGATTTCTAAACAATTGATGAAGTATGAGATTGAGTTTCTGTTGCAGGAGCCAACAATTTATGTTGAATCCCCGGTGACCATTTGAATCCTCGATCGAGGATTGGTGCTATGCGGGCTTTGATGGGGGCGCGGTTCAACTGATAGAGCTGGCGCTAAATGGATTCTGATAGGGGATTCAAGCAGGAGTGGGGGCGTTGCCCCCAGCCATGGGTAAATTTGGCTTGTGACAGTACTTCCCACCAGTGGGAATAGGGATGCTGCGGCTGATTTTACTTTGGGTCTGTACGGTGTTCGAATTCTTCAACCCTGGCAGCGACAGACTCAATCTCGTGTTGCAGGTCTTCAACCGAGGGAAGCTTTGTCTTGAACTCGTCAGGAAGTGCCGTCGTAGTGCGGTAACTGGAGACACTAATCGGTTGAGTCATTCCCCTTAGGGCGTACTCAACGATAGACTTTTTCTTTGAGCGACAAAGGATAATTCCGATCGTTGGGTTATCAGTCGGGCGACGTAATTTATCATCAATCACATTGACATAAAAATTGATCTGCCCCGAATACTCAGGCTTAAAATCTGTTGTTTTTAGCTCAATTACCACAAAGCAATTCAGGGCAAGGTGATAAAAAAGGAGATCGACGAAAAACTCATCCCCTTCAACTTCAAGTCGATATTGGCTTCCCACAAAGGCAAAGCCAACCCCCAGTTCAAGCAGAAATTTCTGCATGTGTTCGATCAGGGCACGCTCTAAGTCTCGCTCAAGTGCTTTTTCGCGAAAATTGAGGAATTCAAGGTTGTACTCTGATTTAAGTAGACTTTGGGCAAGATCGGATTGAGGCGAAGGTAGAACCTCATGAAAATTCGTTAATGCGCCCCCTTGACGGCTATACAGGGCGCTTTCAATTTGGTGAATTAAAACGTTTCGACTCCAATTGTTCTCGATCGTCTTCTGGGTATACCAAATTCTTTGTTCTGGGTCTTTTACCTTGTCCAGGATCACACAGTTATGCTTCCAGGGAATTTGTCCACCAAGCTGGTGGACAAATTGTTCATCAGGATAGGCTTCGGCAAAAGCTCTCATATAAAGCAGGTTGGTCCGGGAGAACCCGGTCATTTCAGGAAACTCTAGACGCAAGTCTCTGGCAAGCCGTTCAATCACTTTTGCGCCCCAGCCTTCACCTTGCTGACGTTGGAGGATATCCCGTCCCATCTGCCAATAGAGCAGAATCAGTTCCCGATTAACTGCCAGGGCTGCCTTGATCTGAGTGGAACGAATTCGCTCTTTAAGGTTTCGGAAAACGTCCTCGTAGTTATCGGGGTAGTTATCGGGGTAGTTATCGGGGGAGAGCGTGGTTCGTTTCGCCATCATCAACAAGCCATTAGGGAGATTGAGCCTAGCCAACTATAGCGGTTCTTCTGCCAATTGAAAGAATGGGAAAAGGGGGTGGAAGGAGTCGGGGGATGGGAAATGCTCATCCTATCCTTGTCCCCTCACATGCTTGCCCTGGGATGCTCCATTCTTCCCCTGGTTGGACTGCCGGATCTTCACTGCACCAGTGTCCCTGACTGACCTGCCAAAATTGCTCTGGCATTTTCTAGCCGACCAATTCCGGCCATGCCGCCTGTCTGTTCTACAAATCGGCAAGCAGCTTCTACCTTGGGAGCCATTGAACCCGGTACAAAGGAGTAAGAACGCAATTGTTCTGGAGAGATTTGCTGGAGGGGGTGGGCAGCCGCTGTGCCCCAGTCGGTGTAAACAGCATCCACATCGGTGAGCAACAGCAGCGCCTCCGCGCCCAACGATGTTGCCAGCAGTGCTGCTGCCAAGTCCTTATCAATCACGGCTTCCACTCCTTGGATGCTACCGCTGGGTGTGACCACAATTGGAATACCCCCTCCACCCCCACAGATGACCAGCACCCCCGACTGGATTAGGAGTTGAATCGCAGCCAGTTCAATAACTCGACGCGGTTCTGGGGAAGGCACAACTCGACGATAGCCCTTGCCATCGGGTGCAATTGCCCATCCCAGTTCAGTGGCAAGCTGCTCTGCCGCAGCCTGGCTATAAATGGGACCAATGGGCTTGGTGGGATGGGCAAAGGCTGGATCGTTGGCATTGACCTCAACTTGCGTCAGGAGGGTAGCGATCTGGAGATTGGGCAATTGATTCCGTAGTTCCTGTTCAATTAAATAGCCGATCATGCCCTCCGTTTCGGCATTAAGCACATCCAGGGGATAGGGCTGGACTGCCTTGTATGCCTCGGCTTGCAGGGCTAGCAATCCCACCTGGGGTCCATTGCCATGGGTGATGGTCAAGTCATGATCCTGTGCCAGGGTGGCGATCGCCTGAGCAGCTAACCGGATATTTGCCTGCTGATTTTGGCAAGTCATTGGCTCCCCCCGACGCAGCAGCGCATTGCCTCCTAACGCAACGACAACCCGCATTTGAAACCTCCAATTAATCTATCAATTTTGAGTCAAGATGAGTGCTCTTAAGGGACTGGACGTCATTAAACTGAGGATGCCAGTGGGGGTGAAGGAGGTGAAATCCTCTGCCTGGGGTTGCAGCCCCCAAACCCCTGTTTACCATTCATGAGGCCGACCTACTTAACTCCAATTTCAGAGCGAACTAAAAATTCTTTAACCTGGGTAGCAAGTCCAGGTTCGCTGGCTTCGGCAAATTCGTAGTAAGCCCGCACAATTGGTTTGTTGATCTTAATGAGTGCTCCCAAATCAATCGGCGTTGCAGCCACGACAACATCGGCGGGGGTATGGTTAATGG
>JBAUTA010000611.1:0-3318 GCA_049581985.1 Kovacikia sp. | reverse complement strand
GTAGATTACCAAAATGACCTGGCGCTATTTCAGTGGGCCCAATGGTTTACCCTTGCCCTAGAATTCAAGCCTAATTTGATTGTTGAATTAGGGCGTGGTCGGGGTAACTCCACCTGCCTCTTTACCGAAGCTGCCAACCAGCTTGGAAACTGTCGGGTTGTCAGCCTCTGCCTCTCCCCGGAATGGGACGAGCTAACCAGACCAGCCGTTGCTAAAGTTGTATCCGACGAGTGGTTTCATCCCTTGGAAGCCCGACTGGTAAATATCTTTAGCACGGATATGATAGAACTGTTGGGAGATAGCCAGCGGGTTTTAGTGCTTTGGGACGCTCACGGCTACGGGATGGCTGATTTTGTTCTGGGTTACGTCCTCCCCCTATTGCGAAATCGTCAACATATCATTCTTATGCATGATATTAGTGATGCGCGCTATACCTCTATGCCCAAGGATTATCAGGGAAAACGGCTCTGGCGCGGCAATAACGATGGCTTCACGCGTCTCGTTTTAGGCCATCTCAACTCTGCGGTAGAACAGGTCGTTTCGATTCTAGACTTTACCTCCCGCAACAATCTAGAGTTACACTCGGCGGATCATAACCTGCATACAGAATTGAATCCCGATCAGATTGCCCAACTTCAGCAACAATTAGGGGAATTTTTCTCGAAGAATGGGCACTGGTTCTATTTCTCTCTAAATGAGAAGGCAGACACCGAAACGATTTATTTCCCAGCGTTCTCCGCGGAACAGATGACGCAGGAGTGGGCTCATAAGGAAAATCTAGAACAACTTCAACAACAGTTGCAGCAAGTTAAAACCGATTTGGAACAGGCTCAAGCCACGATCGCGGCAATCCAGAGCAGCAAATTTTGGAAACTCCGCACAGCCTGGCTCAATCTCAAAAAGCAAATTGGACTACACTGATACCGCAAAATGCCTCAAGTAAAGCTCGTTACACCCGCCCAAGCTATTTGGAACCAACGCGAAAAAGTGCTGCAATCGAGCGATCGGCTGCGGAATTTATGTACAGCGGTGGACTGGCAAAATGATCTGGCGCTCAGTCAGTGGGCCCAATGGTTCACGCTGGCCCTAGAATTTCAGCCTGACTTGATTATTGAGTTGGGTCGTGGCCGCGGCAACTCCACCTGCCTGTTTACTGAAGCTGCCAACCAGCTTGGCAACTGTCGTGTCGTCAGCTTCTGTCTCTCAACCGACTGGGACGAATTGACCAGACCCCGCGTCGCCAAGATGGTTCCAGACTCCTGGTTCGACTGC
The DNA here is from genome assembly GCA_049581985.1 of Kovacikia sp. Classification (GTDB taxonomy): domain Bacteria; phylum Cyanobacteriota; class Cyanobacteriia; order Leptolyngbyales; family Leptolyngbyaceae; genus Kovacikia. The sequence continues at coordinate 2,046 of JBAUTA010000611.1, read as the reverse complement.
CTCGATACCCGCATGGGAGATCTGCTGGCAACCGATGTGCCTGCTTTGTTGGAAAGTAGCCAGCGCATTCTATTGCTCTGGGATGCCCACGGGTATGACATTGCCGACTTTGTGTTGGGTGCAGTTCTGCCCCTACTCAGAAACCGCGTCCACCTCGTTGTCATGCATGATATCAGCGATACTCGCTACGCTGGAGTGGAACGAGACTATCGCGGCAGTCGCCTCTGGCGGGGCAATAATGATGGCTCAATTCGCCTGGTTCTAGGACACCTCAATTCTGCCGTGGAGCAAGCAGTGGCGATCGTAGACTTTACCTCTCGAAATCATCTGACCCTACATTCTGCTGACCACAGTTTGAACACAGAACTAACGCCGGAGCAAATTCAAGAATTGCAACAGTTGGGAGAGTTTTTCTCAGTCTATGGTCACTGGTTCTACTTCTCTCTGAATGAAAAAACGGACGCAGAACCCATTTACTTTCCGACATTTTCCTATGCAGCAATTCTTGCGGAGCAGGCAAACCGTCATTCATTGAAGCCGGAGCTACAAAGCTGTCAGCAGCAACTCCAGCAAGCCGAATCTCAGTTTCAGCAACTCAAAACCGAATTGGAACAGTCTCAGAACCAACTCAAGCAAGCGGAAGCAGGATTAGCGCATACGCAGGCAATCATTTCCGCAATGGAAAGCAGCAAGTTTTGGCAACTTAGAAAACAGTGGTTTCAATTCAAACAAACTATTTATTTTTTGAAAAATAAATAAGATGTTACTATTTAACTTAAGGGCACCTCGAAAAATAGATTTGTGGATGGCTCAAACCTTGAAATCTCGTAGGTTTTCGCAATCAGGCAGCCCTACTCTCAATAAAATTGAATTAATCGAGGTGCCCTTAACTCGAATTTGACTCAAAATGACAGGGAATTCATGTTTCTATTTCAGCGTCTTTATAAACTAACCTGCCTCAAAAATGGAATCATCCTCATACTAACTGTCTTAGTAGGATGTGCCTCTCAAACAAATATTCTGGTTTCTGAAAAGAGTTCAATTCCAGCAGAAGATACAGCTCCACTGACTAACAAAGCATCCCCACTTAAAGAACTGGTTGCCAAACAATATCCAGATATAGAAAATCCACAAATCAGTGATTGGCAGAAAGTTAATCTTTTGCGTCGATGGGCATATAGGAATATTGTCAATTCAACAAAGTCCTGTTTCCTCGAAGAAGTTCTAAAACCAGATTTCTATAAAAAGACTGCTTTTGAACTCTACACTGCCTTTAAGCAGGATAAAGGTGGCGTCCAGTGTGGCGGTTCCTCTATCTTTCTAGAAAAGTTATATCGAGAATACAACTTTAATGCTTACACTCTCAACATGGGCGAGCCTTCGTCTCAATTCACTCATGTTGTCAATCTGGTTGAAATTCGAGGCAAGGGGCAGAAAAAGCTTGTCATCGAAGATGCTTCCCATAATGTCACCCTTGTTCATCAGGATGGCTCAGTGCTGGACTATTTCACTTTTTTAAGGCTATTAAGCCAGTTAAAAGACAATCAAATAAAAATAGTAAAAGATAATGATGGTAAGCGTAATTGGCTCTTTTGTAAAGACGATCCTCTTGATGAACCTACCCTTAAGTTAGTGAGAGAAAGCTCATCAGAATGCATTGATATTCCCAATCTTGGGCTAAAGTGCAAAAGCAGGGTAGTGCTTGAGGACTTTACTAGAAATTATCCAAATCTCCCTAAAAACAAGCAATTTTTGGTGCATGGTGGATATGATCTTGATCTTGTTTATTTGTATCTGTATCTGCATCCATTTTCTATTAATAGTGAAAAAGTGGGGTTAAAAAAAGATCTTCTAGATCGCGCTCAAGCAACGATAAAGACATATAGTTCTAAGAAATGAGAGCTATTCTAGAAATTTTATACCAACTTAAACCAAGTTAAGGAGGCAAGGCAACAGATGGAGAAAAGACAATAAGCGATAGGCTCTAGAAATCACCCATTATCCATTGTTTCTCCTCTATAGCAGTCCCAAATCAGTTGTGAGTGA
>JBAUTA010000610.1:0-6235 GCA_049581985.1 Kovacikia sp. | reverse complement strand
GTAGATTTTCTCAACGACCTCATAGCCTGGAATTGTAATCATCATGTCTACCTGGGGATTCCATGCTTGTTATACCATTTTGGATTTTGGATTTTGGATTTTGGATAACACAGGGCGATAATTTCGCATAACATCCCCCCTCATTTTTCTGATTATGATTCATGACGTCTACCGCTTACCCGCTCTGGTAGCACTACCCTATAATCTTAGGATCCTGAATTAAATAAAGGATCAAGATTAAAAAGCATCCCAAAAGATCTGACTTTTGGGGCGCGGTTCGGCTCCGCTTAACCCGCGTCTAATCGAGTGCTGCGCGGAGTCGAAGCACAAATACCATTGTCGTCATTCCATTGTATAGCCCTACTTCTATAAGCTAGGACGGTGTGCAGGGGTGAAAAGATGATGATAATTCGTTGCCAAGCTGGAGCTTTGTAACCAGAATGCTTAGGATATCTGGCCTAAATTCAATTTGGATTGGGATCACAAGCATTGCCAGGTTAATCGCCAGGGTTTTCGCCTGAATCCTGCGTCCCTACAGCGGCTCGGATTTATTTTGTACGCACTCCTGCGGAAGTCATGCGGGGTCGTCTTCAAAGTAGGGATATACCTCTTTCTCAAAGAACGCCTGGATCTCTGGAGACTTGCGCTTGACTAAGTCATCATAATCCTCTCGGACACCGATCGCATAGCTGGCTTGACGCGCTCCAATTTCTGGTAGCCAGGCTGTGTGTAACGTAAAGGCGAAAACGAACGAAGAATGGTGTAACTTGCAGAGGGGACCCTGGGCCAGGTTTTGGGCATCAAATATCCAAATTTCACTCCGCGTCGGTGTAAAAACCGTGCATAACAGATAGCCATGGGTTGAATCCTCCCCATCCCCACGGGGTACAAATTGGGGCGAAAGCACTAAATGACTGTCAGGGAAAAGGTAGTGATCGGGGATTTCCATTGATCCGGTGTGCAACCGGAATAAACAGGCTGGGATCCCTGTTTCTGCCCGACGAAGCACTTCCGATCGCGGAATGAGTTGATAGGGATAGTCCTCATAGAGATCAAAGATGAACTGGGTCATCAGCTCTTTCCAAAGTCCCAATGTGCACCAGTAAATATTTTCCAACCGCTTCGGCGGTAGCCCCGTTTTAGGCACTCTGGTAATGTACGCAAACAGCTCTACACCCCAGGTGCAAGGATCATGGGTAATCACAGAAGATTCAATGAAGCTACCACTCTCACCATTAATGACATACTTGCCAACCCGCCCAATATCGACCTCGTTCAGAATCATGCCACAGAGGCGACGGGATACCGGGGTGGGGGGTTCGAACGCAAGCGAATCATACTCCCGTAGCCAATCAGAAACTTCCATGGCGCAGATGTGGGCGGTATGCAGCGTCAGATTACCCTTCGGATTTTCGTAATCTAGCAAAAAGTGGGCAGTTGCCAGGGGAATGATCACCTTCTGAACCACCACTTCCACTTCATACTGGCTACAGGCGGGCTTTTGCCCTGTTTTTAGATCACTACGACGGACAATGTAAATCGTCGAGTCGGGGGCAGCGGGACGCTCAAGGATTTGCCGGAACAGTTGATCACCGCCTTTGCTCTTTGGAAACGGGTTATTGATGATTTGATCCGTTCCAACCGTAAAGGCAGTGTCCATAATTACCACGTAGTCCTGAGACACGCCGATCTGGTGAATACACTGCTGAATTCGAATTGGGGAACGATCTGGCAGCACTAATTTCCAGCGTTCGATCGGGCCTGTCCCATCCCAGCGGATCAGATATAGAAAGTTCTCCATATCAATTCCGATCAGTTTCTCAATCCAACCTGCGTAGAGTTGCCATATATCCTGAAAAACCTTGAAGAAGGTGGTAAAAATATCTTTAAGGAATCCGGTTTTGAATAAATCTGCGATCGCCGATAGCAGATCATCCAATTCCTGAGGCAGCTGATTAATGTCAAACACAGAGGGAATTGTTTCCAGAAAGCTGCCGAGCGATCGCCCAAAGTTAACTGTAAACATGTGATGGGTGAACTCATCAAAAGCAGGATGCGCCGTACTCATATAGAGCTGAAACGGCACATTCAGTCCGTCCAGTTCCCCCACCCACTCCTGATTGGCTCCAATGGGCGTGACAACCTCCAGGGTTTCCGTATCAATTTCATAGGGACGACCCGCGTCATAGGTGACCAGCAAGCGATCGCCCGTATTGTCCCCAAAGTTCATGGGCAGGAAGGCGGTATTCAACTGATTGCGGCAACCGAGGGAAAGTGAGAAGCGGGTAATGCCATGACTGGAAAATTGATATTTCTCATAGTCAGATCCAGCCTGAGTCGCCTTATCTGCAAAAAAATCGGGGGGTTTTACCAACCTGGACTTCAGCTTCACTTCCCCGGCAGTGCTGAAATCCAGGCGATAGATCATGCCATCCCCTCCCAGAATTGAATTTCCGTCGGCATAGGGCAACCCACCCGAATCGATCGATCCGCAAGGTTCTACAATAAAGACATGCCCATGCAAATCCTCTGGCAGGGTTCCTTCAATCTCTAGCATAGTGTCGGTCAGTTCATAGCGATTGGCCGTTAGAACTGACTGGGGAACAGAGGGACAGCAGTTGAAAACTTGAGACTCGGTTTGGTAAGGCAATTCTTGCGTCATTGCTTCCTCTTGAGGGTGCGAAAACACCACCGCTCTACCTTCATCAAATTTCATAAAGGTGGGGTTGGTAGTATTTATTTTCAGGTCGATTTTAGCCTCCCTGCGGGCGATCGTTGATCCGGGTCCTAACTCATTTGGGTTGACCGGATGTGTTGACCGGGCGTGTTGACCTGAAGGTTGACCTGAAGTTGGGACGTCGCATTGGGTGGGAAAATTCTTGCTTCACCCAAAAATCCTTGCCCAACTGCTACGCCCTTGCAGGATGGGACGACTCCTCCCTAAAATCCGTCAGAAGCAGAGTTGATCGGTCGTTGTGTCGATCAAAATCATGACGAAGGAAGTAAAAACCCCCTATCCTCTGCCCTCTGAATCCAAAAATCACTGTAAACAGGTGCGAAAGTATTCGGCATAAAGCTGACAACTGAGTGTTGCTTGCTGACCTTGTAGTTCAATCAGTCCCATACTTTGGAGCTTGCATGCCTGGATTAGATCAAGCTCGACGGCAGCTTCTGTCATCAAAACCTGACGAAACGCTTTCTCTAAATCAAGATCCTGTTGCAGAATCCAGAGTTGTCGTTGTAAGTGGTCACGATAAATTCCGGTGTTTGCGCTGGGACTGTCCTGTACCAGTTGTTCTAGAGTCGTATCCTGACGCCAGATATGATACAAAGCCAGTCGGGCTAGGTAAGGTTGTCCACCGATCAGGTTGAGCAACTGCTCTGACTGCTGGGCTGACCAATCTAACCCATGCTGTTCAGCCAGATCCTGTATCTGCTCACCAGCTAACGGTGGCAATTCGATCGGCAACCCGACATTAAACGGAGATTTGTGAACGCTCAGGGGAATATAAACATCGGTTGAGTGGGCGACAACCAGCCGCAGTTTTTTCCAAATGTCCCGGTTTTTTGCCTCCTCGTGCCAGGCGCGTAGCAACCCAAAAAACTCATCCGCCAGGTCAGGATATAAGAACAACTGATCCACATCGTCTAAAGCCAGGACGATCGGATTAGTCGTCTTAGTGAGCAAATATTGCTCAAAGTAAATCTTGCAGCTTACCTTGCTGCCAAACAGGTCGTCCCAGTAGTCTGTAATCCGATTGGGCAACTGGATACCCAGACCCACACTGGCACAGAACCAGCGTAAAAACTTGTCTAAGTCCTGGAAAAGTACCTTATCTGCCAATTGCAGGTCTAGAGCTACAGTTTGGTATCCAGAATTCGCCGCATGGTTAAGAATTCTTGCGATTAATGAAGTTTTTCCGGTTCGTCGAGGTGCCTTAATCCGGATCAGGCTTCCTGGTTGGGCGATCGCTTTATAGCAGGTTGCTTCTATCGGCGTGCGAATCGTGCCCCCCATAGAAAATCGTTCCACGTAGAACGCCGAATCCAGGGGAACCTGGCCTCCTGGTAACTCTGGCTCCGCTGCTTCGCTCTGGGATCGGTTTGATTTGCCCACGTCCCTGGTATCAGGCTTTTGCACAGAGTAGTCATCGGGTTCTAAAACCAGGTCAAACGCACTAAAACAGCTTTGCAAGGTGTGTCGATCGACCCCGATTTCACAGGCAAAGACTCTCATCAAGGTATCTGTAGACAAACCCGTGAGATCACTAAGGCTTTCCAACGTATAGCGTTTACCGAAGTTTTGCTCCTTTTCTGCGTTAGATCTTGCTTCCTGGAGCTTTGTCAGCCCCCTTGATGTCAGCACTACCCCTCGTCGCCGTCTTTGTACTGGTCGATTCATTTATATCAACCCTGGAACTGAGAGAAAATTATAATCATGACTATTCGAAGATAAGCAGATTAATTCCTCAGATAACAAGGTGATTTCCGAAGTTAAGCGCTTTCCTAATCTTAGACGAATTCACTGATTTATCGTATAGCTGGGTATTTGTAGGCTGAAACCCTTGCTGATAAGGGTTTTGGAAAGAAGGTAGTTAAAGTCGCTTAAGTTCCTTCTGCACTACCTAAACTGCGATTGTTTAGCTCCGGGTTGAATGTCAAACTAAGCACAACGTTTTAACTTTCCACTGCCCCATCGCCCCCATGATTACCTGTCTATTTCCTCTCAAGGGAAGCTTTCTAACCACTCATCTTTAAATTTACTGGTCTGCCCCCTAACGTTACCTCTTATACAGATCCCAGCCCGAATCTGTTATTTCTCAATACTGGAGCCGATCCATGTTGTTTCTGTCCACCCAGCTCTCTGAATTTAGACAAACGGTAGATCCACCAAAGCCTATGTTTACGGTCTATCGCATGGAAGGAGCGATCGAATTGCATTCCGGTCGCGATGAATCAATGGAAGGTCAGATTTATTGTAGTTCTCTGCTATACGACAGTGCCCTCAAAATTGCCCAAATTCTGGCAAGTCAGCATAGGCTACCCTTTAAAAACTGCGTTTCAGAACAACCCTCTTCTTCCAGGGATTGCAGAGAAATCAAGTTATAGCCCTCAATGATAGCCCTCAACGATAGCCCTCAATGATAGCCCCTAGTTCAATTTAAATAGGCATAGTTCAAGTCAAATAGCCAATTAAATGGGGACGATTCAAATCAATTATTTGACTTTATGTTCGGTGGAGATATATCCGTAGCTCTATTGGTTAGGACAGGGTTCAAAGACTTCGCTGTAAGCGGTTCAGTCGAACGGTGGAACTCCTGGCTGGGAGCGTCGCCCCTAGCCACTCCTTAATCCCTGCCCTGACCAAGTTGGCAATAGCTATCTAACAGCTATCTATCCAATGGGTCTCTCCCGAATAGACAGTCTAAAAAATGGACGATCAAATGGTCCCGCCAATGTTCAACCTTTTTTAAGCAGTTTATTTTCAAGCAATTTATTATGCCTACAAAAGCTTTGTGTGTTTTAGATGGGGGGCAAATCTCCGCCGCCTGCGCTGTGATCGCTTGCCAGCAGTTTGATGAAGTCTATGCAGTTATCTGCAAGGATGGGCAGCAAAATCAAATTGAGCTAGAAAGCGCGATCGCGGTTGCTGAGGTGCTCAGCTTAGCCAGCTACGAAATCGTTGACCTCAGTCTAGTTCCAGAACGAGTTGAGTCATCCAGGCTGAGTTATATCTTCGCTCAGCCTGCCCCACCCTTAGGCAGGCCTCAGGCGGATGATCACATCTTCCCTTCGGTTCGCCATATTCTGCTTTTGACGCTTGCGGCTAATCAAGCTGCTATAAAAGGGATTAAGGACAGCTTTATTAACCTGAGTAAAGAAGACTTTGCTGAGGACTTTGAGCGCTGTCAAAGCTTTCTTAACTTGATGGCACGGGTGCTCGGTGAAGGGCTGTGGCGTGACCCGGCAGGCTTGAAGTTCCATACTCCCTTGATGCATCTAAACAGAGTAGAGAGCACCAAGCTGGCAGTTGATCGGTTGGGAGATAGGTTTCAAAAGGTTTTTGAGTTGACGAATGATTGCACGCTTGGAATTGAGGGGGGGTGTGGTCAATGCAGCGGTTGTTTGAGCCGAGATCGGGCATTTCAGGAACTTGGAGTAGAGGATCCCATTTGGAAGTTTCGCCATCCTGAATTTGCAAACCCGACTACCCACCTCTATAAGAGTCTTTTCC
>JBAUTA010000609.1:0-11093 GCA_049581985.1 Kovacikia sp. | reverse complement strand
GTGCTAATACCTTTCAAAAGTATACCAGGCTTATTAAGCTCATCCGGAATTGGTCCTGTCAGGTAGGTTTGCAAGAGATAATCTACCAATTTGAGATCACTAAAAAGATCTCCTTGAGCTTGTGCTGGCGGATTCAAAATGTAACTCTCAAGCTCTTCTCGGTAAACACAGTACCTGACACCCAATGCTTCAACACTTTTAGCGAAGGAAAGCTGATGATCATCAATATGTTCCCGATGCTGAGCTAACCGGGGCACAATTACAAAGCTAGCTTTGCAAGCTGACAGCCAACGGGTTGATCCCTGGCCAGCGTGGGAGATAACAAGTCTAGAATTCTTTACTAAATCAAAGAGTTTTTCACGTTCCAGAGTTGGAGCGACTTTAACTAAAGGATGTTTTTCAATCCGACTAATATTGCTAACTCCATATTGGACATACACCTCCTCTACAATACTTCCTGTCTCTAACAGAGTTTCTAACCACTGAATAATACGATCGAACTGAAATGGAATTGTTCCGACGGTAACCGTAATCATAGCCACATTTGATCTCAACAAATCGCCGATTAAGGCTGTGCTAATAGCAGTGTAATTCGGCAGATGCAATCAAGTTAAAGATACTTTTAGGTTGGGTTGAGCTACTAACCCAAATCCCTTATATGCATTATACTATCGCTGATTAATCCTACATATAATTAACCCGATTCTATGGCAGTAGCTATACTAATTCAAGAGAATTTCATAAGCAAACATCTTTCTTTCATCATTGGGTAATAATAAAAAAGAGAGATAATTACAGCAGTTTAATTATCTCTTGCATCCGATTAAAAAGATTAAACATATCCTTTGAATAAAGCTTTGGGATAGCGCTTAATTAATTCAGGCCACTGCACATAGAAATTATCGCAGAAAGGATAAACAACCTTACCTGTTAGACTTATATCCTGAGAGCGAGAAATACTTTCTATATAGGTAAAGGGAAACTTTAAAGCCTTCGCAGCAAAACAAAAATTGATGGCAATACTGGCTCCAGTTGAAATCACAAGATCCGGTTTTTCCGCGGTCAGAATTGAAAAAGTCTTAGGAATATTCCCTACTAATGCGCTTATATCGCGGGGGCCTTGATACGGCAGCCAATAAACTTTTTCTTTGCCCTCAAGAATTGCTGTATCTGCTTTATAGTCTGTAACCCAAATTCTTTCATGGGTTGACCAAAATCTCTTGATATCCCTCATGGTGGAAAAGTGCCCTCCAGAAGTACATACTAGAAGAATTTTCATGCAATGACTAAGTAGTTGTAGTTTAATTTGGTTTCCGCTTCACCCATCAAAGCAGTTATTCACTCAGCGACCAGTAGATAGGCGCAATCAAATATAAAAAGGAGAAGTAGAGCACTGCCTCCAGGTAAGGAATTTGAACATTCGACTGAGACGTTCATCCCATAGCCCTCTCCCCTTCAAAATCATCTTCAATATAATTGGATCCAGCTACTTATTAGTCTTAAATCGTTAGTGAGATAAAAGGCTTTTTGAGTAAAGTTCTTTGCGGAATCCTTGTTCTGAATGAGCCATTTTCAAAATTCTTATTTGCTCACCTTTTACGAACTTTTATCCTGTATTTAAGATTCCAGAATGACAGAAAGAGAGGTTCACCATAACAGTCTATTTTTTGTAATGATGATGAATGTAGTAAAAGATGGCTTCGCTCTGTTAGCATCAAGTTCCCTGTTTCAACCCAAGCAACACAAGATTACTTAATCCCCACTCCTTAGTTAAAGGCCTAATAAATTAAACAACCCAAACACACCCCCTAAAGGCCCAAATACCCCAGTTAAGAAATCTGAGGCTTTGGCTAAGGTGTTCGGGTTTACAACAATAATGTCATTGCTTCGAAGAGCTGGGTTCTTTGTTTCATCTAAATTTTGAGAAAAATCAACAGCAATATGGCGTCTGGAAACCGTACCGTTAGGATTGAGACGAATGAGTTCAACATCCTTTTTTTTAGCCCGATTAGTCTTGAATCCTCCTGCTGCTAACACTGCCTGGTTCAATGATGCATTTGGTAAAACGGTTACCAGTCCGGGAGTAACCACTTCTCCAACAACGCTCACCTTAATTGTTTCCGGGGAAAAATTACTGGTGGCTATCTGAGTTGCTTCTGCTGGATCGAGGTTATTTGCCAACGGAATGATGATTGAATCTCCATCTCGAAGCGCTAAGTCCTGGCTCTGTTCACCTGCCTGTAAAAATTTCCAGAGATCAACATCAATAATTTGTTCGGGCCCAAATCTTTGGGGACGGTGGACCTGGATTTTGCGCACGTTAGCCAATTGGGTAATTCCTCCAGCGGTTTGAATCGCTTTGGTTACGGTTGGCCACTGGGTACCAGATTCTATTACCGTTCGCTGGCTTAAGCTGGATTGCGATGTTTCGCTTCCTATTTGACTGATGATGTAAGCCCCTGGACGGTTAACCTCTCCCAATACTGAAACTTTTAAAGGTCGAGGAGAGATAGAACTGAGGGTGATGATTGGTTTCTTGATAAAGCGGGAATATTTCAAGGTTAGTAGGTCAGTCGCTTGTTCCAAGGTCAACCCTTGAACAGAGATAGGACCAACCCAGGGTAGATTGAGGGAACCATCGACCAGCACTCTGTACCGCTCCTCCAGCTTTACATCGGGCGCATCAAAAATATCAATGCGTACCAGATCTCCTGGACCTAAGGTATAGGAGCTTTCTGACTGGGCAGCTCCAATATTATCCTGGTAAGGATTAACTTTAACAGTTGGAGATTGAGCTTTACAGGGTAATGGATGAGTCGTTACCACCAGAATTGCCAAAGTTAGGAATGTAATCGATAAACTGTCGCTGCGGTGTAGGAATCTTCTAGTAACCATTGTTGCCAGTAATCAAAACCTTCTTATAGAATTGCGATACCGATTCAAATTGAATTTGGGCCAGATGATTTCCTGAAAAGCTTATTCATAAAAGCTTTCACAATCTTAATATCCGATTTTCAATCTAAAATGGTATGAGATGCCTCCTCATCTAAGTGCACCCTTAACCGGATGTTCTGGAACATTTAAGTTAACAGGGAGAATAAACCGTTGAGATCGTTGCCACCCTAAGCCAGCACTCAAGGAACATTTTTAGTGTTCCCCGGTGCCCCAGATATCTCCCAGATATTTCAATGAAACAAGTCAATCTGCTTAATGGTAGATTCCCCAGTTTCAGAGCTTAAGCTTGCCCATACGGATGGGAAGCTAGACCAGAATGCTAGCTGTCGCTAGGATCAAATCAGTAAACGACAGAATCAGGTAGATTGATAGATACGTCAACAGCTAAATGAACTGAATTTTAATTGTCGCCTGAAAAAGCTGAGCTGGTTAAGTGCATCCCACTTTTGCAAGTGAGTATAAACACTCGGATGCCAACCCCTGCTGGGTAGGCGCTTTTGAAAGCTTATCCCAAATTGAGTCTTATAAGATTGAGATGCACTCGTTCTGGTTCTTGCTTCTCTTCAAGGGATAGGTGTCACCTCTAAAATTTAAACTTTCCGCATCCTTATTTTTTTATACCAAGAATGTGGTGTATTACACAGATCATTGCCTAAGCCTTACTAATTTGTGAGAATTCAATGAAATTTTCAGATTTCGCTTTTCAGGTTAAGAGTAGCTTTGAAAGGCAACCTGATAAGCGATCCTATTTGGATTGTGAAAGTCTTTAAACTGAAGAGGCCAGTGGGGGTGGAGGGGGTTTTACCCCTTGCCTGGGGCCGCAGCCTCCAAACCCCTGCTTGCAACTAATTATACCTACCTACTTATCAGAACCTATGGCAGACCTTGTTAGGAATATACCGTCCCAGCAGGGAGTAATTGTAGCTAACTGAGTCAGTGTGCTGCAACCCTCGATGAATGAGTTTTAGCCTGAATCAGGTGGGTAAGATTTGTAACAGCACTGGCATACTGGGGATCTGCGGGGGTTCCGACCTGATGATTTTTTGCTAATGCTTTCTGTTGCTCTTCGGTTAGCCCCACGACAATGTTGGGCATGATGCCAACATGGTTAATATCTCGACCCTTGGACGTGTAGTATTTAGCGATCGTGAGTTTCAGGGCGGACCCATCTTCTAACGGCTGAATTGCTTGCACCAGACCTTTACCGAAGGTGCGCGTACCAATCAAGATTGCCCGTCCATCGTCCTGAAGGGCCCCTGCCAAAATCTCGCTGGCGCTAGCGGAGCGGTTATCTACCAGAACAACAAGTGGTTTATCGGTCAGCGAGTTTCCCTTGGCTTCAAAACGCTCTTTAACCTGGCTGCGATTCACCAGAGAAACAACTGGACCTCGTTTCAGCCACATACTAGCAATATCAATGCTGGCATCCAGCAGGCCACCTGGATCCGATCGCAAATCCAAAACATAGCCCTTAACATTTTGTTTCTCCAGGGTTTGAACTGCCCGACGCATTTCTGCTGGAGCCGTTTCAGTAAACTCTGGAAGCCGAATGTAACCAATCTTGCCTGCCGGAGTTGTTTGAACATGATAGGCTACAGGATGGAGAGCAATTTTGGTTCTGGTCAACTGATAAGTTAGCTCCCTATCTCCGCGCTGAATCGTCAGCACAACCTGAGAACCGATCGGACCCGTAATTTGCTTGACGGCATTGTTCACGTTCATGCCACGGGTTGGTTGCCCGTTGATCTTGGTAATCACATCTTCGGGTAAGATACCTGCCTTAGCAGCAGGGGTTCCTTCAACTGGCGCAACAACCGTCAATGCTTTAGTTTTTTGATCCTCAGCCAAGACAATTCCAACGCCAGTTAGATTTCCAGAAAGATCTGTGTCAAGCTGTTTGTAGGCTTCAGGATCAAAAAATTCTGTGTAGCGATCGCCCAGCTTAGCAACCATCTCCTGGATCGCCTTGTATGCCGCATCCTTAGAGCTGTAGGAACGACTCAGATACTCCTGCCGAACCGCTTTCCAATCTTGATGGTTGAAATTGCCATCAACATAATTCTGGTCTAGAATTTGCCAGACTTCATCCACAATCTGCTTAGGACTGGGTTGCAGCTCTGCCGAACTTTTTGAAGCTGTGAGATTAGCTCCGGTCAGAAGTACTGTTACCATCGTCAGGAAGACGGTTTTAGTGAAAAGTCTAATCTGGGTCATAGTATGAGGAATAGGAATGGGAAAAACGCTCTCACGCCGTACCTGTTTAGAAGGTAAAGCCCGGTATGGCTCGATCTATCTATGCATTAGCAGGGATCTATGAGGTAGCAGGGTTAGAAGTGCGATTCAGGTTAGACCTGGTTTAATTCAATTTGGTTCAATGGAATTCAATAGAATCTATTCCAGCGCAGTTGACAAACAAAGTGCATCTGGCCGAAGACCGATAATTATCTCCATAGTGTTGCAATTCATAAATTTTGCACCGTGGAGGAGTGGGGGCTTCGCCACCAAAAGGGGGAATCCCCCCCAGCCCCCCTCCAAAACTTTCGTTTTGGTCTACTAGCCTGTCTTTCCAGTCGTGTTTTGTGTCGCTGTTGACAAAGGATGACGTTGAAAGAAATTCCAGATGGTTTTACTGGCATCCAGGTAGGGAGATTGCCCATAGCCCCCGCCGGGCCAAATGTGTCCTGCACCTTTTAAGGCATATAAATTGACCTCTGAACCAGCCCAGCAGTTGGAATAGTGAGTTGCCTGGACGCGATCGCCGGAAAGTCGCTGCACAGTTGCATTGGGGGCACAGGAATTATGCTGCAACCAGAAATTCAGCACCTCTGGAATCGGAGGAATCGATAAATTGCGGCCAATGCGGACAGTTGGAGAGGTCCCTCCTTGCCAGGGCACGGTGGTATCGGCGGTGCCGTTAATCATCAGCATGGAGATGGGCGTTTGAGTCTGGCAGTTTGCCTTGAACTGTACCGGAAGGGATGCTGCAACCGTTGCAAAGGCGGCAATTTCGTTTGGAGCTTCACAGGCCAGTTTTTGGACCAGAATGCCCCCATTTGAGAGCCCCGTCGCGTAGATTCGCTGATGATCAATTGTCCGTATCTGGCTGATATGGTTGATCAAGGTATGGACAAAGGCAACATTATCCTCCGGTGCGCTGCCCGAAACATTCCACTTTTTGTCAATCCCATCTGGATACACTACGACAAACCCCTCCTGATCCGCCAGTTGGTTCAAACCGCTGTGGGTTGCCATATCTTTACCCTGTTCTCCCGAACCGTGAAATGCAAGAACTAATGGCATTGCGCTGCCTGCCTGATAGGAGGGTGGTGTATGCAGGTAGTAGGTGCGGTGTTGTCCCTGATCCGTGACTGCTCCAACAGTATCAGTCTGCGCGGGCTGATCAGCCCGCGCACTCAAAGATTCAAAAGTAGGTGATAGAGTCTCCTGGACAGATCTGTTCTGAGAAACAACGATAGAACCCACCAACGCAAGAGCAGCGGTAGTGGATAGGACCAGAACCAACTTAGGCAAGGATACATTCATCATCAGCCAAGAAATTCCTGCTATCGGGCGATTGTTTAATCCGTCCGTCTTCCAGATAAGCGACCTGATCTGCAACATCAACAATGCGAGCGTCATGGGTGACGATGAGAACGGTGCGATCGTATTTTTTGGCCAGTTGACGCAGTAATTCAATCACCGCATGTCCACTTTTAGCATCCAGGGAAGCGGTGGGTTCGTCTGCCATGATTAGTCGGGGGTTGCCAGCCAGTGCTCGGGCGATCGCAACCCGTTGTTTCTGCCCACCGGATAAATCACAGGGCAATTGGTTGGCTTTATCTGCCAGCCCAACCTGTTCGAGTAAGGTCTGGGCTTGCCGTTTAGCGGTTCCTCCCTGGATACCCTTAACATTAAGCGCCACCTCCACATTTTCAAGGGCAGTGAGGGCAGGAAACAGGTTAAAGCCTTGAAAAATGAAACCAATATTGTCGCGCCGAAAGCGGGTAAGTTGCGATCGCGACAGACGTGTAATGTCCTGTCCCAACAAATGAACAGTCCCCTCCGTTGGAGTTAGCATTCCAGCCAGAATAGAGAGAAAGGTCGTTTTTCCAGAACCCGATGGACCCATCAAAAGTTGGATGGTGCCGCTTTGCACTTCCAGGTCAACGCCTTTCAAAACCTGAGATTTCTCCGGCCCATAGCGAAACTCCATGCCAACTCCACGGGCAATAATCGCACCAGGCAGTACCTTAGCTGGAATTAGAGTGGTGGTAAACGTCTTCTGAATTGGATAATTCTTGATGTCAAGCTGGTATACAGTCATTCTTCCGAATGCTTAAGGGTTCGTAAGTTTGACCGGAGAAACTAGAAAAAGGTTCAATCGGCTTTATCCGTTTGTCTACGGCACCAAGATCAGCCCTCAGTCCTCAGTAGCCGTCATGTTCCTTCCAAAATTGCTCTGCAAAAGCAATGGCAGGATGAATCGGGGCCTTAGGTTTAGCTCTGAGCACCATTCTGGTTTCATGCAAGAACCGATCGCCCTTGCCTGAGTTGCACTTTTCACAGGCGGTCACCACGTTGTCCCAGGTATGGGTTCCGCCCTTAGAGCGGGGAATCACGTGATCAAGCGTCAGATGCTTGGTGCTACCGCAGTACAGGCAGGTGTGATTGTCTCGGCGGAAGACTTCCCGCCGATTTACAGGGGGCACTTTCCAATGCCGTTCGGGATTGCCACTGGTCAACCGAATGTGTTCAGGAATTTGTAGTACGACGCTAGGAGAGCGGATTTCCCACTGCTGAGTGCTACTAAACGCCAGCGACTCTGCCTGTCCTGTGACCAGTAGTACGATCGCCCGTTTAATGTTGATTCGTGCCAGGGGCAGGTAGTTCTTGGAAAACACTACCACCTGGTTTTGGAGGATGGGTGGTTGTCCACCCGGTTGTGTCGTTCGCATAGATCTCTCCCCAGGAATCACCAGATCACTACCTGCACTCAAGCATTTGTCGCCGCCAAACTGATAGGTTTCCTCATACCAATTTAAAAAATGAAGGTTGCAGATGGAGGTGTGGGGGCTTCGCCCCCAGCCAGGGATGAAACCCCGTACCCCGTTTCCATCTGCCGTGTTTGCTCTTTAAATTGGTATGACTACATACATATTACACTTGTAGTACAAAGTTGTCCACTTTTGACTAAATGATGGCTAGAGAATCCCTATCCGTGCTTCCGATAAATCGCTATTTCGACTTTCGCCGCGATTTGGGTGGCGTTCGATGGGCTCCAAAGTATTTTTCACTGCGGTAGCGCAACCACACCCTTAACTGTTGTGGAATTTGATCCTTCTGCTCTTTCGTCAGGGTGTTGTAAAGGGCTAAAGCACGATCGCGTTCTCCCCGACAGGCCGCATTATTATGAGCATCCCAATAGCTGCGGGCAACCCGAATTCGCCGACAGACTTCCTTAACAAGTGCTGCTTCCGTGAGGGGAGATTCCTGCTTTACCATACTTCAGTCAAACTGTGCTCTTTCTAATCCTAGCCCATAGGCTTACAGGTCTATGTTTACAGTCATCCCAGCCCGACGTAATCGTTCTATTAAAACCTCACCTAATCCAGTTGCTGGGGTCAAAATGCCTCCTCGCGTCTGCCCACCCGGTAGTTCATCCGCTTGCAGGGCCAGACTCAAGGCAGATTCACAGACAAATTTGACCGTTGCCCGATTACCCGGATCCCCCTGATCGCGAATCACCCCCCGCACCTTGTGGCCATCCATGGCAGTGGCTACCAATTCACAGGAGAACCAGCCCTGATTCATCGTCTGTTCTGAAGGTCCACTACCAGGTTGGGGCAACAGGGGTTGCAACAGCGATCGCATCTGAGGCTGCTGCAAAACACCCATAAACATTGCAAGCCCTGTGGTAACGCCCGTGGCTTTTAGCCATGCCCACGGTTCATCAAACTTGAGATACTCCTGATAGGTAAAGTTGGGTCCATAGGGCTCCTGCCATTCGTCGTAGAGGGCACTACTCCGGCGAACAATGCGCGTGTTGACAGGTCCCATAAAAAAGGGAGCAACCCAGGTGTGGAGGTCCGAATCCAAGCATGGAGCTTGGGGGTCGCGGTTGCGATCGATCTCAACTTGAGTATCGGGTTCAGAAGGATTCAGCAAAAATGGGTCTTCCAACTGGGCGGCGCTGTTGGAATCATACAAATTGAAAGCAGAAGCCAGGGTCCCCCCATTCAAACCGCCGTAAGCTTGGAAATAGGCATTCACTTGCTTACAGGGCACACCCAAGGCTTGTTGCAGATGGCGAACGACCAGATAGGTTCCGAGATCGGAGGGGACAGAATCGAACCCACAGCAGGGAATAATGCGCGTGCCCTGGGCTGCTGCCTGCGAATGGTAGCGATCGATCAGGGTTTTGACCCAGGGCGTTTCTCCAGTGATGTCTACATAATGGGTTTTGAAGCGAACGCAGGCATCGACAAGGGCATTCGCATAGAGGGAAAAAGGTCCGGCAGTCGTGAGGAGCACCCGCGTTTGCGAGACGATCGCATCGATCGCCGACTGATCCTGACTATCAGCAATCAATACATCGACTCCTATGCCGACCTTATCCCTAACAGCTTCTAACTTCTGGCGGTTTCGTCCGGCGATCGCCCACCGCACCTGTGCAGAAGCGGCATAACAGGCAAAGTATTGCACAGTCTGTTTGCCCACAAAACCGCTAGCACCGTACAGCACAACATCATAGGAATGGTCAGACATAGAAGCATCACCCCTGCCAACACAGTTACACTGGCAACTTTAACTGAATCGTCCGAATTTCTTCCACCTGGGGCAGAAATTCGGGTTTAATGTGGCGAAAGGTGAGGTTATAGCGGGGGGTTGAAAGCGGTACTGCTTTATGGAGCAGTTTGGTGTTGATACGAATGACCAGACCATCGGTGAGAGGGTGCTGCAACTCTCCCTGGTCGTAATCCCGTTCAAAGTACAACGCTTCGCCCAGGTTTACCATGACTGCAATTCCTTCAAAGTGCCCATGATCTCGGTGCCAGTGAATGGTGGTGTCACCGCCACAAACGAGTAAGCTATGCCAACCGGGAAGTAATCGATCCCCCAGCGATCGGATACGCGTACCTGGATCATTGCTCTGAAATAATCTCGCCCGTCCTTTCGGGATAGATTGTAGATTCGATGCAACGCCAAAACATTTCACCGATCGATTGGGGGCATAGCGACTGCGAATGGTAGTGGGAGATAGGGAAAGAGCCTGAACCCATGTCCACAACTTCGCTAGATCTTCTTCCCCAATTTGTCCAATGATTTCCATCCGGTTAACCCCTTACCGATTAGTAGCGTTCTCTCTCTCTAGTAGACCAAAACGAAAAGCCCCCACTTCCCCATGGTGCAAAATTTATGATTTGCAACACTAGCAAGCCCAAACGAAAGTTTTGAAAGGGGTGAAGGGGGGAGTGCCCCCTGCGTGGAGGACCCGTACCTTGCCCTAGTGAGAACTACTATAGATTAGAAGATGGGGCAGACGGATGAGAGGGGGAAATGCCCACTGCAAGACGCTTCCATCTGTTTTGTTTGCTTGTTAAATCGATGGGACAACTCGATGACAGGCAACAATTTTAGCTAGCCTAGGAGTGGTTCTGGGAATACCTCTCTGATCAAGCTACTGGAGTTGACATGGCAACATATCTGGTTACGGGTGCAAATCGGGGAATTGGTTACGAATACTGCCGTCAATTGCAAGCCCGGGGTGAGAGCGTCATTGCAGTTTGTCGCACGGCCTCTAAGGAATTAAAGCAATTAGGAGTGCAGATTGAGGAAGGAATTGATATTATTTCAGATGCTTCTGTGGCAGATTTACGAACTCGTTTAGGGAATACTGCGATCGATGGGTTAATCAATAATGCTGGCATCCTCAAACGTGTAACGTTGGAAAACCTGGACTTAGATAGCATTCGACAACAGTTTGAGGTCAACGCCCTGGGTGCTTTACGGGTAACTCATGCACTCCTACCCAAGCTCAAACCAAACTCTAAAATTGTGCTGATGACAAGTCGTATGGGTTCGATTGGTGACAACACCTCTGGCAGTTCCTATGGCTATCGCATGTCAAAGGTAGCCCT
>JBAUTA010000608.1:0-6310 GCA_049581985.1 Kovacikia sp. | reverse complement strand
TAGTACTCCACAACCACTCGATCGAGCAGGGAGGGATTTGCCCGCCCTGTCCGAATGGTATTAAAAGACCGCTGAGTTGCCTCAACAGCCTTGTGCATATGATCTTCAACGTCAACTAACTTCACAGAAACCTCCGACAAGCGTTCCAATTTTTTCTCCCAACACGGCTCGACGCACGTTTCCTTTAACTGAAAGGTCGAAGACGATGATAGGGATATTATTATCCTTACATAAGGATATGGCAGTACTGTCCATCACCCGTAGCTCTTGGGTCAGAATATATCCATAGTTGAGGGTTTCATACCGACGTGCCTGGGGGTTGGTGCGTGGATCTGAGTCATAAACGCCGTCTACTTTAGTCGCCTTAAATAGAACATCCGCGCCAATTTCAGCAGCACGCAGGGCAGCCGTTGTATCGGTCGTGAAGAAGGGGTTGCCAGAACCCGCCCCAAAAATGACTACCCGTTTTTTCTCCAGATGGCGAATTGCCCGTCGCCTGATATAGGGTTCGGCAACTTCCTGCATCGAAATGGCAGTTTGGACACGGGTGGGCACGTTAAGTCGTTCCAGAGAATCCTGCAAAGTCATCGCGTTCATGACTGTCGCAATCATGCCAATGTAATCGGCTGTGGCCCGATCCATCCCTGCCGCCGCTCCTTTCACCCCTCGAAAGATGTTGCCGCCACCGACAACGATCGCCACTTGAACCCCGCTAGCTACTACATCTGCCACTTCTTGGGCAATGTCCTGAACAATGGTGCCATCAATCCCATAAGGGAGGTCGCCCATTAGAGCTTCGCCGCTCAGCTTAAGCACTACCCGCTGGTAAGTTAATCCCATTTAGTGACTACTTTCTCAACTCCACTCTTTTCACAACCTAAGATAACACTAAGATGCAAAGCGTCAGAGAATGAAGGGTTGAGAGTTATGAATTCTGCATCCCTAGCTTCGCCACTTCACAGAGCAACCGACGGGGGCAGTGGAAGTGGGAACAATGCTTTCTCCATTTAGGATCTGGGTGATTGCATCTCTTAGATAGGGCACCCTGACTGCTGTCAAATCGTTTGGACTATCGTCAATGCACCCACTGTAGCAGAGAACCCCGGTTTGATTGAGCAGGAAAACATGGGGCGTCTTTTCGGCACCGAAGGTTTGCGCAACATCCTGGGTTTCATCCCTGAGATAGGGAAAGTTGAGTTGATAATCGGTGGCAAAGCGCTTCATATTTTCAAAGCTATCGTCAGGGTAGCGCTCTGCATCGTTGGAATTAATGCCAATCAGGGTAAAATCCTGATCCTGAAAGTCCGATTGGATTTGTTTGAGTCGGTCAAGATACAGCTTTACGTAGGGGCAGTGATTGCACATGAATACCACACCAACTGCTTTAGACCGTTCTAGATAGCGGGCAAGATGGTGAACGGTTCCATCAATACCCGGTATCTCAAAATCTGGAGCATAACCCCCAATGAGTGTGCCAGTTTTCATGAAGCTGAGTCCTGATGTAAGTGAAATCCTCATCTGCCATGGGTCTTTTGTTAATCGCTAAAGGACGAATATGACCGATGACCAAAAACCTAATGACTAATGTCATTACCAACCTTGGGCGATCGCCTGATATCCAATAAGTTTATAAACCAATTTGGCAGCCGTGAACTCTGAAACTACTGAATCTGCGATCGGAGCGAGTTCCATCACGTCACAACCAATCACCTGATGGGCCATAAAGATCCGCTGCAAAAAGGTTAGCAGGGAGTACCAGTTCAAGCCGCCAGGCTCAGGGGTTCCCACCGCGGGAATCAATGTGGGATCAATGCCATCCAGGTCAATCGTGATAAACACCTTTGGGGTTTTGATGCTGGCAAGCGCCCGTTCTATCCAGTCGGGTTGGGCGACAATTTCCCGCGCCCGGAAGACCGCAAGTTGCTTCTCTTTGATCAGATCGGCCTCTTCTTTACAAATGCTGCGAATCCCGACCTGAACCGTAGGCAAACCCATATCGACAATGCGCCGCATAACGCAGGCATGGTTGTGGATGGAGCCTTCGTACTCGTGACGCAGGTCGCCGTGGGCATCAATCTGAACCACGGTAAAGGCTTCACCGGGGGCTGCCTGCCGATAGGCTGCCACGATTCCAGTGGTAATGCTGTGTTCTCCCCCCAGCGAAATCACAAATTTCCTGTCTGACGCTAGCTTGTACACAGTTTGCTGGGTAACAGTTAGCATTTCTTCGGAGGAAACTTTGTGATTGTTGCGGGTATCGGCGATCGCCCCTTCGGTATAAATCCCGACTTCCCACATTTCGCGATCGAGTTCTTCGTCGTAATACTCGACCTGTTGAGATGCATCCAGAATTGCATCGGGACCATTTTCGCAGCCCCGACGGTAGGTTGTCGTTGCTTCGTAGGGAATGGGGAGAATCACAACCCTGGCGTTGCGGTAGTCCGCCGCAACATCGGGTCCCAGGAATGGCAAAGCAGAAACGGAAGTTTGCACCAGCATGGCAGAATCGATTTGAGTAACATCTGATCCTGACACAAACTCTACTGTAACGGCTACCAGTAATTAGGGCCTCGTTTTGCTGAGCAGCCGACCCTGGAAAATTCCTTTTCCGTAGTTAAAATATGTCAAGTTATGTAAAGTAAAATTTGGCAGAATGGAGAGGACCTGTGCGACCTGATCTGTCAGCCAACATCAAATGACTATTACCCCTTCTTTCCCTTCCATAAATGCTGCAATTGCGACCCAAACCTGGAACTGGCAAGGGTTTTCGATTGCCTACCAGACTCAAGGTACGCAGGGGCCAGCGGTGGTGCTGGTGCATGGGTTTGGGGCATCGTTGGGGCACTGGCGCAAGAATTTGCCAGTCCTGGCGGCAACCTGTCGGGTATATGCGCTGGATTTGATTGGATTTGGGGGATCTGCCAAGCCGGCTCCGGGTCCACTGAAACCGGGAGGGCAGGTGGACTATACCTTTGAAACCTGGGGGCGACAGATTGCGGACTTCTGCAAGGAGGTGGTGGGGGAACCGGTTTTTTTGGTCGGTAACTCGATCGGCTGTATTGCAGTCATGCAAGCAGCAGTGGATTATCCAGAAATTGTGCGGTCGATCGCGATGCTCAATTGCTCGCTCAGGTTACTGCACGATCGTCGTCGCGCCACCCAACCCTGGCTGAAACAGATTGGTGCGCCTCTGCTCCAGCGCATTCTGAAGATCCAGTGGATTGGTCAAACTTTTTTCAAGCAGCTTGCCAGGCCCGCGACGGTGCGGAAGATCCTACTCAAAGCCTATGGGAATGCAGAGGCGGTTACGGATGAACTGGTAGAACTGCTGGTGGCTCCGGCTAAAGATGTGGGAGCAGCGCAAGTTTTTCTAGCATTTACAGGCTATTCTCAAGGCCCGCTACCAGAGGATTTGCTGGAAGTATTGCCCTGTCCTGCCATTCTCCTGTGGGGAGCCAAAGATCCATGGGAGCCGATCGCCCTGGGGCGTGAGTTTGCTAAATTTCCCCAGGTTCAAAAGTTTATTGCCCTGGAAGGGGTGGGACATTGCCCTCAAGATGAAGCCCCGGACTTAGTTAACCCAATTTTGCAAGAATGGATAGCAAGCTTCTAGGAGCCTGCCAGTCAGGTTTTGAGGCATAAGTACTTGTCAGAACTTGCTTACAGCAGTTTTCAAAATAGGTAGCCCCATTTCTATAGCAGTCCGTTACCTCTATCCCAGGCTTGTGGATACAGGGTCGCATGGGGGCAGTTCCCCAATCACCTCGGCTTATAATTAGTTGAACCTACGGAATTGTCTGTTTGGATGCAATTTTTTGATGGAAAACCGAAGATTTCTTTAATAAAACCGAAGATTTCTTTAATAAAGTTGAATTTCTTTGGGCACTTGAGAAAGGTATTGGAGAGTAAAGGCGGAAGAGCTAGAACTCCTATCTTTTATCCCTATGCCAACTCCAGAGCATCTGACAAAGATTGTGGCAACAATTGGTCCTGCTAGCCGGATTCCCGAAGTGTTTAAACGCATGGTTCGGGCGGGCATGAATGTGACGCGGCTGAATTTTTCCCATGGTAGTTATGATGATCACGCCAAAACCATTGCTCTAGTGCGGGCTATTTCAAAGGAATTAGATACGCCGATTACGATTCTGCAAGATCTGCAAGGTCCCAAAATTCGAGTTGGAGAGTTGCCCCCCGAAGGGATCGACTTGGTGGAAGGGGAAATCCTAACACTTTTGCCACTTGAAGAGTTTCAGCATCAGCCCAATACGGTTGCGATCGACTATGCCCATATTGCAGAGGACGCGACAGCGGGAACTCAAATCTTATTGGCGGATGGCGTTTTTGAACTGAAAGTGGCTGCGATTGAAGGGAATGCGGTTCATTGTGAGGTGATCAAGGGGGGCATCCTGACCAGCCATAAGGGGGTCAACTTTCCCAGCCTGGATTTGCGCCTGCCTTCCATGACCGAGAAGGACAAACAAGACCTGGAATTTGGGCTGGCCCATGGAGTGGATTGGGTTTCCTTAAGTTTTGTACGAAAAGCTGAGGATGTGCATTACCTGAAGGAATTTATGATCCAACAGGGGAAGCCGGATACACCGATTATTGCCAAACTGGAAAAACCGCAGGCGATCGCCAATCTGGAAGAAATTCTAAAGGTAGTCAACGGCATTATGGTGGCACGCGGCGACCTGGGGGTGGAGATGCCACCCGAAAAGGTGCCAACCATTCAAAAGCGGGTGATTCGGCGCTGCAATCAACTGGGGATTCCGGTGATTACAGCCACGCAAATGATGGAAAGCATGATCCAGAATCCCCGTCCCACCCGTGCTGAGGCAAGTGATGTGGCCAATGCGATCATGGATGGCACCGATGCCGTCATGCTCTCCGGTGAATCGGCAGTGGGAATGTACCCGGTGCAGGCGGTAGAAATCATGTCGCGAATTGCCTTCGAGGTCGAAAAAGATGTGGAGTTTATTAACTTTCCCGCCCCCCGAACCGATGAGACTCACGCCATCAGTGAAGCCTTAAACGCGATTAATGAAGTGCTGAATCTACGCTGCATGGTGGCATTTACCGCCACTGGCTACTCAGCAATTTTGGCATCTAAGGAACGCCCCAAAGTTCCTGTCATTGCCCTCACACCTGACGTTCAGGTGTATCACCGATTAAATTTGGTCTGGGGGATTAAGCCGCTACTGCTAGACCAGGAAGCGATTACCTTTGAGGACGTTGTCCAGCAGACCGAAAGTTTGCTGTTGGAGCGAAATCTGGTAGCAAGGGGCGATCGTATCTTAATCATTGGCGGCATTCCGATGGGAGTCTCCCATGGGACGAATTTCTTGAAAATCCATCGGGTTAGCAATGTCTAAACTAATCCTGATGCGCCACGGTCAAAGCGCCTGGAATGCTGCCAACAAGTTCACAGGCTGGGTTGATGTCCCCCTTAGTCAGCTAGGAGTTGAAGAAGCGAGGAAGGCAGCGCAAAAGCTGAAAGCCTATGCCATTGATGTTTGTTTTACCAGTATGTTGATCCGGGCGATTCAAACCGCGCTGATTTGTTTGGGAGAATCGGATGCGGTGTTGATGGGGGGGAAGTGTCCGGTGATTCACCATGACGCGGACGACCCCCACTGGCATGGTTGGGATGCCCATGTCGGCGATCCCAATGAAGAGATCGCTGTATTTCCTTCCGTCGCACTAGATGAGCGGTTTTACGGAGAACTGCAAGGATTAAACAAAGCCAAAACTGCTGAGAAATACGGGGATGAGCAGGTTAAACTATGGCGGCGATCCTATTCTGTCCGTCCCCCCGGTGGGGAAAGTCTGGAGGATACGGTTGCCCGCACTGTGCCCTATTTCCAGAGCCGGATTATGACCCACCTGATAGCGGGAGATAATGTCCTGGTTTCAGCCCATGGCAACTCCCTGAGATCGATCGTTCTGTCTCTCGAAAACATTAGCAAAGAGGAAATTCCCCAATTGGAATTGGCAACGGGAGTTCCCCTGATTTATGAGATCAATTCAGGAGGGGAAATTGTCAGCAAGGAGGTTTTGGTATGACCGTTCTATTAGCAGGAGATATTGGCGGTACCAAAACGATTTTGCGTCTGGTTGCTGCTGCTCTTCTAGAGGCACAGATGCTGCCCAGGCTCACAACTCTCTATGAAGAAACCTATGCCAGCGGGGATTTTCCCGATTTAGTGCCCATGGTGCGCCAGTTTATGGGAGAGGCAAAAGAGCAGTTGGGCGAGGCACCTGCTCCAGAGAAAGCCTGTTTTGGGATCGCTGGTCCAGTTGTTAACAATAC
>JBAUTA010000607.1:0-2423 GCA_049581985.1 Kovacikia sp. | reverse complement strand
TTCAATACTTACGGTTTGCTTTAACATCATCCCGTAATCTACCGTTTTGAATTTTCGGGGCATTAGGTCTCGCTTGACAGTCCCTCAATGCTAGACGAAAAATCTTCTCTCCGACAGGCTGCTAGCGTAATTTGAAAAGACTTGGATTTGCAGTCTAGCGTGGCGATCGCTCGAAATGTGCCTCCTGAGAGGCTCTTAATGTCTTGCCAAAAATAAGTTAAAACAGCCACCAGACTGGCAAGCTGCATTGCAGCAGAGAATGCAGAGCCAGGATCTTGCCATCCCAAAAGGCTGGGTACAATCCGTAAATGAGCTGTGCTGCTGATGGGCAACAATTCAGTGATGCCTTGAACAATGCCTAAAATGATGACCTTAAACCATCCGAGCTGGACAAACCCTAAGTCAACAGACTCGGTAGCTACAAAGAACATAAGGATTTCCAAAAGTGAGTTTTCTACCTTATCGATACAGTAATGTATACCCAATAAAATGTGCACTACCGTAGGATTTTGTCTCTAAACTCTCTTCCAGTGACTTAGGACAAAATCCTACATGTCAAGCAGGCACAAATTGAAATGACCTACAGTGATACCCCTGACTACTGTTGAGAATGACCGAATATCCCTTCAATATCTCCCAAGATACCGCCAGCACCTTTGTTTACTTCAGCATTGATGGTGTTGTTAATCTCTAAGTCAACTCCAGTTTTGAGCATCTGGTCAACCATCTCTCCCCCAGGAATATGTGAAGCGATGCCATCAATGGCCTGATTAACAAAGCCGTCTACGGTCGTATCAATAGCAGCATCGGCGGCAAAATCGCCTGCTTCTTGCGCAAAATTTGGGTCTGACATAGGCTTGTCTCCGAAAAAGAACTATGACGATTGTAAAGGGAGGCAATCAAAATACTAACTTTTTTGAAAGTCAATATCTGACAAAAAAGGTCAGATTGATTGATCCATCAAGGATTTACGCTAGAATCCACAACGAGAACGTGAGGATACTTCATGAACAAAGCTGAGCTGATAGATGCGATTTCCACAAAAGCGACCGTCACGAAAAAGGAAGCGGATGCGGTGCTAAGCGCAACTCTAGATATCATTGTTGAGTCCATTGCAGCGGGAGAGAAGGTGACGCTTGTAGGCTTCGGCAGCTTTGAGGCGCGCGATCGCAAAGCTAGAGAAGGACGCAACCCCAAGTCAGGCGAGACGATGCAGATTGCCGCGACGACTGTACCTGCCTTCAGCGCAGGCAAGCTATTCAAGGAAACCGTTGCAGGGGCTAAAGCAGCACCCGCACCCGCGCCGGAAGCGAAAGCGAAGGGCAAAGGGAAGAAGTAGGGTTGGCTGGGGGGTAATTTAGGCTATTGCAGTGCGATCGCTGTTCTGGAGCCAGCCGTCGAGGTCTTGGTCGCGACGCTAGTGAAACGCTTCAAGAATAGCCGTTGCATCGTCAAATAGCTGTTTAGCTTTTGCATTGCCTGGACAGCTCAAATCAGGGGATTTTTCACTATCTAGACTTACAAAGGTTGAAGTACCAAAGGAAGCAGGCTTGAGGCAATGGAGCTTAATCGGCAATTTTGATAATGGATCTGCTGCCTTAATCGCTGCAAAAAAATTCTTGGTTAAAGGTGTTGGAATCATTCCTTGACCTGTTCTGTCGCCAATCACGAAGCTGACCTGCCCGGAAGGAGCAACCAAGAATCGTTTGCAATCAGTATTGGTAGAAGCCGTCTTTAGAATGACGGCGACATTTGTGGGCAAAAGACCGACTTGAGGGCGACATTTATGGGAGGGGCGTGGGACGGGCGAAAGATCTATTGAAGGTGCCGTCATTGACGCAAGAAAAGCACTGGTTCCGGTCAAAATCATCCCTAGAAGAACAGAAGACTTCTGCATAAGAACTCGCTGTTGTATTGCAAAAAGGCATTGCTAACAGATGTGCCATCAACGGGTAATTCCATTAATACAAGAGACTTTTTCTATGAGTTAACAGCTCCAGCGAACAATTTAGCACTCCAAATCAACCATTTTAAGAGGATGCTGGTTCAACAAGGAAAAGTAGGGCCATCAATGTTCATCCGAAAAGCAGAACGGTGACAGCATGACACCCACCCCTACTTCATTTTCACTCCATCCAACAGCCCTTTGCGCTTACCAGCTCCCGCTTGAGCCTCAGCTTTCGGTGGCTCAGGTCTTGCAGTCGCAGCGGCAGCTTTAGGCTCATTAGCTGAAGCTTTCTCTTGCCCTGCTGGTGCATCGGCTGGTGCCTTTTTCTCGAACACCTGTAGCGCTGGATTCAATAGCTCGAAGCCCGTTTCAGTGGTTGGCCCCACTTAACTAAATTTTACCTTCTACCACTGAAGGTAACAATTCTGGGGATGCCTGAAGGGGTTGAACCCTCATCAGGGGCCATATCTGGAAT
>JBAUTA010000606.1:0-4305 GCA_049581985.1 Kovacikia sp. | reverse complement strand
GGTCGGTACAGGGCACACGGGGGCAAGTCTTAGTAAGCGGTATGAAAATCGCTATGACGTGAAATAGGAGATGGGTAGTAAGTCAATGAATGATGAATACCTCTAGACACTCCCTCACACTTTTAGCCATTTTGCTTTTGGGAGCAGGTCTAAGGTTTTGGAACTTGGATTTCAAACCTCTTTGGCTGGATGAGGTGATTACGGCACTGTTTAGTCTAGGGCGTGGCTTTGATGCAGTCCCTCTGGATCAAGCGTTTCCCCTATCCAGACTAACCCAATTGTTTACGCTGAAACCAGAGACGTCCTGTGCCCAAATTGTGGCTACTGTGGCAACACAGTCGGTACACCCGCCACTTTTTTTCTGCTGGATGCATGATTGGCTGGTCTGGATCGATGGGTTCTCTGCCTCAGGGGTATGGAAGTTGCGATCGCTCCCGGCCCTATTGGGGGTGGTGGCGATCGTCGCGGTCTATCAACTAAATCGAATTGCCTTCTCACCGCAGGCAGGGCTAATGGGAGCTGCTTTGATGGCAGTCTCACCCTTTGCCGTTTATCTCTCCCAGGAAGCCCGCCATTACACCTTGCCCATGCTGCTGCTCCTACTGGCGTTGATGGGCTTACACCAATTACATAGCGATCTCTATCAGCAACGATTTCGACCTGGGATCTGGCTGGGTTGGATAGCCGTCAACAGTCTCGGCTTCTATGTCCATTATTTCTTCCTCCTGGCGGTGGTTGCCCAGGTGGTAACGCTAGTCGTTAATTTCCTGAGTTTTAAATATCTCCCCAGCCTGCACCCGGCACCTAACACCCTGAATCCTTTCCGCTCTCTTGCCGCGATCGCCCTTGCGGTCACAGGCGTTTGTCTGACCTACCTGCCCTGGTTGCCAACTCTATTGAACCATTTCAACCGACCGGAAACAGATTGGCTAAAATTGCAGGACTCTAATTGGCTGAATGCGATCGCCCCGCTGTACCAGATGCCCCTGGGCTGGATGCTGATGGTTGTAGCCCTCCCTGTCGAACAGCAGCCAGTCTGGATCGCGATCCTTTCGGGAGGGCTCATGCTGTTGTTTATCGGCTGGCTGGGGTGGCAGCTATCAGGTAGATTTACGAACCTGTGGAGTACTCCTGAATCCCATCTTGCCACCCGGATGTTGGTGATTTTTGTGCTGGTTGTGCTGCTGGAGTTTTTAGGAATTATTTACCTTTTAGGCAAAGATATTACCCTGGTTCCTCGCTACAATTTCATCTACTTTCCTGCTGTCTGTGCCTTGTTAGGAGCAAGTTTGGTTCAAGCAGATGGTCGGCAAAAGGTAGACTCCAAGCTGAGCCTGGTTCGACCGAGCGCTCGCCGAACCGCTCAGAGGAACCCAGGCCGGAGAGAAAGGGCTATTCAAATTCGGGGATACGCAGTTCCAGGGACGCAGAGACGCAAAAGAATCAATCTAAAACTCAAAATTCAAAATTCAAAATTCTCCCTCCTGTCCAATCCCCACTCCCCGATCGCCTATTTCTTCCCTGGAAATGTTGTGTTTTGGGTATTACTAATTGGGTTTATCAGCAGTGGGTTTGTTGTTTCTAATCAGGTATTTCAGAAGCCCTACTACCCGGATATGGTTGCCAAAAATATGCGGATTGAGCCTGAAGTCCCGCTTTTAGTCGGCATGGGATATTCAGACTTTCAAGATGTGGCGTTGGGCTTAAGTTTTGGCTTGGCCCTGCGGGATCAAAATCCTGTTCAGAAAAATAAGAAACAAGCCGATTCCTTTGCTTTTTTAGGGCGATCGCCAGGCTATGAGCAAGTTTTGCAGAAACTTGCCCATCTGAAATATCCTGTTTCATTGCCTCTCAACCTCTGGCTGATAGCTCCCGGTTTAAGACGGGTTGAGTATCCCGCTAACTTGGTTTTGGCAACAGGCTCTAAACAGGAAAAATGTGCGATCGATTCAACCCAGTATCATCGCCTGGGAATTCCGTATCAGATGTATCACTGCGGGAAAATAGGCGCTGCTGAAAAGGACAGCAGATAAAGTCCCAGGAAGGACAGGATGATGCCAGACCAGGAGGATGGAATAGGACTACCGACATTTCCAGGCATAGCCCCTTGAGTCAATCCACTGATCCTTCATCTTCAGTCCTTTATAGCCCTACTACTATAGCTGTCGCCAGTTTGATGAGGGCAGAGGATTAAAGGGGCAGTGGGGGCGTTGCCCCCAGCCAGGGGTGAACCCCTGCACCCCGTCCTAACCAGTATGGCTACGGCCATATATCCTTGCTTACTCATCAATTTGCCATAGCTCTTTGGTGTAATTCTCATCCAGCACCTTTCTGGGACGCATGATCAGGATTACCTTCCCTAGCATAGGAAACTCTGGCTTTTCGGCAGACCAGTGAATTTGAAGCTGTTCAGCCTGTTCAACTAAAAAGAAATGCTGCTCACTCCATTCCCGCTGGGCTCTGTCTAGCACTACCAGGACTTCCTCAACTTGACCGGGGATTGGGGCTGGTAAAATATCACTACCACACAGCAAGACCACCGGATCTTCTGCTGTTCGGATTACTTGCCAGCCAGGGATCGGCACCCAGGCACCTGTCCCCGAAAACTTCACCATGCGAAAGGGTTCAGTTTCTTCAATCAGAGGGACTGCTTGGAAGTCAGCTTTGGTTAAGGGAAATTTGCCAACTACAGGCAGAATCCGGGGTAACTCTTCCGCCTCTTCTAACCGGTAGATGGGCAGTCTGGGCGCAGGTACGGCAGCAGTGACTGAGAAATCAGTCAGCAATTGTTCCAGTCGCTTCCGGGCAGGATTGCTATGGGCAAAGCGTAACCCCCGTGCAATCAGGTGAGATCGCGCTTGCAGGTCAGTTTTTTGGCGTGCCTGTTTCCAGGCTTGGTAGGCGATCGCATCCCCCGGATGTTCCGTAAATCCTTCCGGTACACTTCCTAATCGGGAATACTCTTTGACTGCTTTTGCGGCTTCGTGAACTTCATCCATGTCCAGATTCTTGTCCACTGCCAGAGCCGCCAGGGCTGCCCGTTCAGTTTGGTTCAGGATACGCAATTCGTACAAAACATCGCTACCTTTGCGCTCAAAGTGGTTTTTGACTGCTTCAGAAACTCCCAAGTCGAGAATGCTGGCATAAACCTGAGCGGCAACAATAATCTGATTTTGCTGAATTGGCTCAAACCCGGTTTCTTCAAAAAGGCTTTGAGGATCGTAACCCGCCTTTTGCAGGGTTTGACAAGCCTGCCCCCACTCAAGCCAGTTTCCTTCTTTTCGCCGCAGCGAGAGCAGTAGTCTTTCTACATCCAGATTTGACCTGGCTTCAAATTTAGGAAAATCTTGAGGAGTGTCTGTCATAGGTTCCATATTGCCCGACCAATACTTCCCTTCAAATTATCACGCTATTGCTTGACGAATGACTTTTATCGAGGCATTATGAAAGACGCACTAGGGGCTATAGCGCAGTTGGTAGCGCACCTCAATGGCATTGAGGGGGTCAGCGGTTCGAATCCGCTTAGCTCCATACCGTAAAACACACAACCCTCAACGGCTTGTGTGATGAGACGCATAGATTTGCCGAATCGGTAATACTATGCTTCCAATTCAGTTTGGCAAAGCTATGCTTCTAGTTTTTGCGAATTCAAGCTTTGGCAACGGTTACGTAATGCTTTCAGTAAAGTGTCCCCCATTGTCTAGACAGAAAAACAAGAAATTTAAGAGAGTCAACCGCAAAGCTTGATTCTGATTGGGTTGTGCTAATTCATACCGTCCTCCTGGTGCAATTGAAATGCACGATCGCGGGGGGTTGATAATTCAAGGACTGATGCAATCGCTTGTGGTTGTAGAAGCTGAAGTAGGCATCCAGATTGGTAATGGCATCGAGGACAGAGGTATAAGACTTGAGATACACCTCCTCATATTTAACGGAGCGCCACAGTCGTTCGACAAAGATATTGTCCAAAGCTCGACCTCGTGCATCCTGGCTGATTTGGATTCCTTGGCGCTCTAACCGCTGTGTAAACAGAGCACTGGTAAATTGAGACCCTTGGTCGGTGTTGAAAATCAGCGGTTGCCCCCCTTGCAACGCCTGCTCCAACGCCTCTAAACAAAATCCGACATCCATCGTGTTGGATACCCGCCAGGACAACACATAGCGACTGAACCAATCAATCACAGCAACCAGATAGATAAACCCTTGGGATAACCGAATGTAGGTAATGTCCCTGGTTCTCCAGTGATTTATGTAGAACAGGCTTTCTAGTTTTTGGATTTGTAGGAGGATTGGGCTAAAATAGGC
>JBAUTA010000605.1:0-2045 GCA_049581985.1 Kovacikia sp. | reverse complement strand
TGCCAAATACGTCGCCAGGATTTGCCAAAGCCCCCCATCACATAGGCGAACTGCACCATTTTTTCTAACAGTGCAATGTCCTTTCGTTCCTGCTCCTGAACGCGTTTATTTTCTGCCTCATCGGAGGAGGTTTTCCTGCGTCGTATATCCATATACAGCAGTCCCTCTACGCTGTAGCTCGGATTACGATCCGATTGGTTGGTATCAGCAAAGGTTGGCTCCCGCCGATCCTGCCAAATCAGCTTTATGGATGAAGGCGCTTGCGTGTTGCCAAACCAGCGATTAACGACTTTGTCTACAACATTTCGGCTCGCCACACCTCCTAACAAGCGCCGCATATGCCCTCTTAGAGAGGCTTTAAAGATATTAATCCGAAATTCTGGTGTGCCATCTCGCAGAAGCGAACTTACCCCAACCCCCTTTAGTAAGAAGCTTAGTGGTGTGGCTGGGGCGATCGGTGGCTTGCCCGGAAAATATCCTCCCATTCCATAGCCAGAGCTGGTTTTGCCCCCAACCCCAAATTGTATTGCCTTAAGCAAAAGCAACTCAACTTCCCGCCAATTAATCTTTGGATCAGAGCAACTGAACTCAAATACCAGATGTGGTTGATAGAGGCTAATCAATGCTGAGGCTGATGTACTTTCTTCTCTAGGGTCCCCTTGGGTGCCAATTTGGCGATTTCCCTGGGGATGCACTAAATCGACAATTCGATTCGCCCAATTGCCTACAGGATAGGCTCCATGAAATCGAAATCCAATGGCGCTAGGTAAATGCTGCATTTTGCCTTGATGCCGAATCCGTTGTCCACAGTATTTGGTAGCTTGCTCTGGCGTACAAGCCCGCAGAAATAGTCCTTTTACACTACTACCCGGCAGCAATGGAATACCATCTTTGCTGATTGCAGGACGAGCAATACTATCCTGCCCACAGTTGCTGAAAAGGCGAAAGGGAAACTCAACTTCGATGCGGTAAAAAGTGCCTTGTTTTCCAAGGGATGGGTGCAATCGCTGATATCGTGCTTCCCCATTCACTGGATCCGTCCATTGTTCAGTCCAAACATCCAGATCCCGATTATTCTTGCTGGCATTATGTAATGAACATCGCCCTACTACCTGAGCGCGATACATCATTGGCACTCGTCGAGGGTCAGTTTGCCACTGGTCAAGGCGGGATTGCTCTTTTACTTCTATACCCATGGCTGCTAGCTGATTAGACTTGTCTTTTAGGGCATCGGCTAAGGATTTCATGGTTAGTTTTTAGTTCTCCTGCCAATTACCAGGCTTTTTGTAGCGTTGTGTCCACCATACCAATGCATCACAAAACTGTGTTAGTACCATCAGAGCAATACGTTGATGAGAGATCGGCAAATTCCAAATTGCCTTGGAAACTTCTTCAATCTTTTTACTAGCATTGGTCGCATTAATGTCAATTTTCAGCTTAATGAGTAATAATTTATCTGGCTCGATTCCCAAACTTGTCGCTGTCAAAACGTCCCATAAGCCATCCCACACGGCTTTCCAATAACCGGCTTTATCTTTACTCTCACGTTCTAGTCGCAGATGTTCTCCCCAGAATCGTTCTAAGCCGTACCCAACAGACATCCGCATTTTGTGCGATTCATTCAAAACATCCCTCTTATCTCTTTGGGCCAGCACTAATTGCTGGGCAAGCCGATCTAAACTATACGGCTGCCAGTTTGACTGTGTTTCTGGTTGTGCTTGTGTCATTTGGTTTATTCCTAATTTGCAATCTAAGCGTGAGTTTTGACAGTAACCTGGGTGCGCCCAAAGCCAATGGATTCTAACCCACCAAAATACAGTTCACGAGCATGATCTAGCCTTGCAGACGTTAGAAATTGCTTTACATCAATGGGTTGATTTTGGAACACTTTGCGTAGTGCAATAGGAAACACCAGTATCGTTCCTTCTGGTAATGCTTCCATATTGAAATATGCACCCCGTTTGGCTACTTTAATATCTGATTCTAAAGAGACACGGCTTTGGCGATACAAAGCCATATCATGAATCATCGCCATATCATTATTG
>JBAUTA010000604.1:0-5192 GCA_049581985.1 Kovacikia sp. | reverse complement strand
TTTTGATCGGCATGAGATTCTGGAAACAGCGATTGAAATAGGTTCTTACTTACCCATTTCCCCTTTGTCCAGAGGGAAATTTTTACTAAAAGCTCGCTAAACTTAGAACAATTTTGGGCAATATAACCACAGGGCGACTGTCTAGGGAGAAAACGCCATACCCAAAGGAGATTTCAGGAATGTCCATAGAAAGTGCGAATCGGTTTTTAGAAGCGGTTGCCTCCGATGATGCATTGCGGAGCAAGTTCGATCAGGTTGAAGGGCCAGAGGATTTCCTACGAATTTCCGAACAACTGGGCTATAGCTTCACAACCGCCGAACTGATGGCGCTTGCCAAAGAGCAGAGCATGGGAATTAGTGTCCGGCGTAGTACGGGCGTTTGGAAATGGTTACGTAGCGTTAACTGGGTGTGATTTGGATCAGGATTAAAGGCTGAAGGATAAAGCAGGATTTTTCTTAGCTTTAATCCGGTATCCCCTCCCTTGCTATTGTTTCTCCCTCAGGTTAGAGTCTGGGTCAATTGTTGTCTGAGCACCTCTGATGCAACGTTGGCAAAAGATCCTGGCTGGTATTCTCGCGATCGCCCTTTCCCTGACCTCTATGGAGCCTGTCCAAGCCGCAGCAACCTTCTCCCCCGGTGAAAATCTGGTTGTGGAGGGAATTCCTCCAATTCCGTTGTCCCTTGTGGAGTCGGTTAGCCGCTACACTAATTTTCGGGGTGCGGGCCTGTCAAGCTGGCATCCCGTCAGCCGGGAGATGCTCATTTCAACGCGCTTCTGCAATACGGCTCAGGTACATCAGGTTAAGGCTCCCCTGGGGGCACGCAAACAGCTCACGTTTTTCCCGGATGCGCCTTCGGGGGCAAGTTATCAGCCTACCACGGGGGACTATTTTGTCTTCAGCAAAGATATTGGTGGCAGCGAGTTTAGTCAGAACTTCCGCTATGACCTGGCAACGGGTGACATTACCCTGCTGACGGATGGCAAATCCAAAAACACACGGGGAGTCTGGTCTACCGGGGGAGATCGGATGGCCTACACATCAACCCGGCGCACGGGCAAAGATAATGATTTTTATATCATTGATCCCAAAAATCCAACATCTAACCGTCTGCTTGCAGAAGTGGAGGGAGGCGGCTGGAATGGACTGGATTGGTCCCCGGACGATCGCCAACTTTTAGTCCTGGAATATATTTCTGCCAACGAAAGTTATCTCTGGAGCTTTAACACTGAAACGGGGGCACGAACCGCAATCACGCCTAGAACGAAAGGTGAACCCGTTGCCTATGGTGGGGCCGTTTTTAGTAAGGATGGAAAGGGATTATATCTGGTCAGCGATCGGGAATCGGAATTTCAGCGACTCGCCTACTTTGACCTTGCCAGCCAGCGCTACAGCTACCTGACCAGCAACATTCCCTGGGATGTGGAAGAGATTGATCTTTCCCGCGACGGTAAACGCCTGGCCTTCGTCACTAACGAAAATGGAGCCAGCGTTCTGCACCTGTTGGACACGGCGACCCAACGGGAAGTCGCTTTGCCTAAGCTTCCGGTGGGGCAAATTTATGGGATTAACTGGCATCCCAATCGGCAGGAATTGGGCTTCACCCTGATTTCTGCCCGATCGACCGCCGATGTCTATTCCCTTGATCTAACGACCAATCAATTAGAGCGGTGGACTGAAAGCGAGACGGGTGGCATCAATACCGCTAATTTTTCTGAGCCAGAGTTAGCCCGCTGGAAAAGTTTCGATGGCAAGGAAATCTCCGGCTTTTTGTTCCGTCCACCTGCCCGCTTCCCTGGAAAACGGCCCGTTATGATCGACATTCATGGGGGGCCTGAAGGTCAGTATCGTCCAGGCTTCCTGGGGCGGTATAACTTTTATCTGAATGAATTGGGTGTGGTGCTGTTGTTCCCTAATGTGAGAGGTTCGACAGGGTATGGCAAGACCTTCCTGAAGCTAGACAATGGCTATCTCCGGGAGGATTCCGTCAAGGACATTGGCGCACTGCTGGACTGGATTGCGACCCAGCCCGATCTGGATGCCGATCGCATTCTGGTTACAGGCGGTAGCTATGGAGGCTATATGTCGTTGGCCGTAGCAACTACCTACAGCGATCGAATTAGGGCATCCATTGATATAGTCGGCATTTCCAACTTTGTCACGTTCTTAGAAAGGACCGAAAGTTACCGTCGTGATCTGCGCCGGGTGGAATATGGAGATGAACGGGATCCGAAAATGCGAGAGTTTCTCCTCAGAATCTCGCCCCTCAATAATGCTGAAAAGATCAAAAAGCCCTTGTTCGTGATTCATGGTCAGAACGATCCCCGTGTGCCATTGAACGAAGCCGAACAGATTCTGACAACTGTTCGAAAAAATAGCATTCCAGTTTGGTATCTGATGGCAAAAGATGAAGGACACGGGTTCTCCAAAAAAGCCAACGTAGACTTTCAGTTCTATGCCACGGTATTATTTGTGAAGGAATTTTTGTTAGGAGAGAAATAGGGTTTGAACGCTTAGGAATGGGAATTCAATAGGTTCTGGAATTGGTTAGGAGCGGGTTTATCCCTATCTTTGTGCAGGTGATGATTTGACGACCAGGCCCATCCTCTACCCATTGCTCCATTGCTAAAGATGCTTTTGGCGGTGGAGGGGAAGAAATCCTTTGCTTGAGCTTAATGCCCCTCCTGCAGGCCATTAATGATGCCTACAATGATGCCTACTTACTAAGATGATTTCTCTTGCTCAGATTATTTTTCCTCAAGTTTCAAGCGTGTCGCCGATGGCTGAGCAGATTTTTGCAGCAGGTCGCCAGATCTCTACCCATTGGGGTGGTTGGCTGAGTATGGTAGGAGAGGGGCTTTTCCCCAAACCTATTGACTACAAATTGACTACAAAAGCAGCAGTATGAGCAACAGCGGAGAAGATAGAGCGATCGCCCAGGAGTTCCAAACCCATCTGATGGTTTTGGGCGGGTTGGTAGCGCTGGTGTGGGGAATTGAAATTGCCGATCAGTTTATTTTTAGACCCTTGCTTCACTCTACGTTAGACATTTATGGGATTATTCCCCGGAACCGGATCGGTCTGCGAGGAATTTTGTTTGCCCCTTTGCTGCATGGCAGTTTTGCCCATCTTATT
This sequence comes from Kovacikia sp., assembly GCA_049581985.1. Classification (GTDB taxonomy): domain Bacteria; phylum Cyanobacteriota; class Cyanobacteriia; order Leptolyngbyales; family Leptolyngbyaceae; genus Kovacikia. Next base: position 2,057 of record JBAUTA010000604.1, on the reverse strand, counting down.
GGGAATACCCTGCCGTTCATCATCCTGGGCTGGTTAATCTTACTGCGTGAAACGAGCGACTTCTTCTGGGTCACCCTGATCTCCGCGCTGGTGAGTGGCGGCGGCACCTGGCTGTTTGGCTCCTCGGGTATCCATATTGGGGCCAGCGGCGTTATTTTTGGCTATCTGGGGTTTCTCTTACTGCGGGGGTATTTTGAACGCAGTGCGATCGCGATCGCGGTTTCCTTAGGCGTTGGCACCCTCTACGGTAGCCTGCTCTGGGGTGTCTTGCCCATGCAGTATGGGATTTCCTGGGAAGGTCATCTATTCGGTTTCTTGGGCGGTGTCCTGGCAGCCCGCCTGCTGGCCAAGAAGCAGGATCTTTAGCCCCTCTTTATCCTTGAGCCTGGATACTTTATCCTTTCTTTTATCAACCATCGGAACTTATCCCCTCTAAAATAATTCAGAGTTATTAAGAAAGCTTTTAAGTGCCAGTTTGTTTGGTGTCGTACACAACCATGATCAATCCTTCGATTCATTTCATGCGCTATTCCCTGTTCAGCCACTTTTTGCCAATGTCTGTGGGCTTGCCGCTCTCACGGATTGTGACGGTGGGCGTACTTTCTACAGTTAGTTTGCTCTCTGGATTGACGCTGCAAATTCCTCGAAATTCGATCGCACCAATTTCTACGATTTCCGCCCATGCTCAGAGCGACCCGGTTTCCCAGTACTCCCGTGCTGCCTATGAAATTGAACGGATGCGCCAGAAGAAATACGGTGAAGCCAAACAGGTGATGGGCGGAGATGTGCCTGCGGATGTTTGCCGCCAGCAAAATCTCCCGTCTACTGTGCGGGGAATTTGTGATGATTTCCTGAAGGAGTCTGCCAATATCATTAAGCAAAATGGCTTGACCATTGCTCAGTTCAATGATATTACCCGTCGGAGGGATAGCGATTCTGCCCTGCAACAGCAAATTCAGAGTGAGTTACTTCGTCTCCAAAAAAGTGCTCCTTGATACTCAAACAATCACCACGATTATGTAAACCCTTATTGGGAGCTTAGCGTTGGCGTTTAGCCATTTACTTTAGACGCTTGAGCTGAAAAGCCACGGGCTTGATTTCAGTCAGGTTGGATGGTCTAAGGTTTACGGTTTAACGATCGTCTAGCTCCCTAGCCAACAAGCAAATAGGAGAGTTACATGAGTGGACTTGGCGGACTGAATAAATCGCCAGATGGGGTTGTGCTCGGTTTGGTACAGCTACAATTGCCAAATGTGGTGACTCCCGATGACCTGGCAGAGCAAACTCAACGAGTTTGTAGCATGGTTGCCAAGGCACGCCGTAATCTGTCCACGATGGATCTGGTGGTCTTTCCGGAGTACGCCTTGCATGGCCTATCGATGGACACCAATCCGGAGATTATGTGCCGCCTGGATGGACCGGAGGTGAGTGCTTTTAGTGCTGCTTGTCGGGACAATCAAATTTGGGGTTGTTTCTCGATCATGGAATATAACCCCCAGGGCAACCCCTACAACAGCGGCATTATTTTGGATGACAAGGGTGAGCTAAAGCTTTATTACCGCAAATTGCACCCCTGGATTCCAGTTGAGCCTTGGGAACCTGGGAATCTGGGCATTCCCGTTTGCGAAGGGCCAAATGGTAGTACCCTGGCGCTGATCATTTGCCATGATGGCATGTTCCCTGAAATGGCGCGGGAGTGCGCTTACAAAGGGGCTGACATTATGCTGCGGACGGCGGGCTACACGTCTCCCATTCGTCACGCCTGGAATATTACCAATCAAGCCAATGCTTTTTGCAATTTGATGTACACTGCGTCGGTGTGTATGTGCGGCAGTGATGGCACTTTTGACTCAATGGGGGAAGGTGCGATCGTCAACTATGACGGCGTCCCTTTGGTTGTGGGCAATGGTCGTCCAAATGAAATTATCACTGGGGAAGTGCGTCCCAAGCTAGTGGGGGAAGCCCGACGTCAATGGTCTGTCGAAAATAATATTTACCAGTTTGGGCACCGGGGATACGTAGCTGTTAAAGGCGGTGCCCAGGATTGCCCCTATACC
>JBAUTA010000603.1:0-6210 GCA_049581985.1 Kovacikia sp. | reverse complement strand
GTAGCTGGGTGCAATTAAACTAAAGATGACTTGAGGAGGTGGGGACAACCCCCTTGCCTGAGGACATTGCCCCAAACACTCCTTCTATACATCCCTTTAATAATTAATTACGCCTACCTACTTAATGAGTAACCGCATGCTTCAGGATCGCGGCTTAAATAACTGGAGCAGTACTCTGTTGTACGGGATTGACGTTGCCAGTCCCCTTCCCAAAACTTGCGTGTTATTCAACTCTCGTTCCTGAGCAATTACCCTCTACCCGTTACCCAGTCAATGTTATTTGTGGTTTTGGCGTCCCCCTGCTTGTAGTTCAAGTAAAGAGTCTGGGGATCAAGATTGCTTCCCTTCCAATTCCTTCCTAAAATAAACCAATTCGGAGTCGATTGACGATCGAATAGCCGCTGCCTCGGAGGAATCATGATTGACCGCTCCATTATTCTAGGTATTGTTGGCGACAGTGCTGCTGGTAAAACTACTTTGACGAAGGGAATTGCTCAATTTCTGGGGCCAGAGAATGTCACCATCATCTGTACCGACGATTACCACCGCTACGATCGCCTTCAACGTGCTGAACTGGGTATTACCGCTCTCCATCCAGACTGCAACTATCTGGATATCATGCAGCAGCATCTCTTACTGCTCCGCACTGGGCAACCCATCCTGAAGCCCATTTATAACCATAAAACGGGCACCTTTGACCCACCTGAATATATTAAGCCCAGTCGATTTGTCATCGTCGAGGGCCTGCTTGGCTATTCGACTCGTGGTGCCCGTGATGCCTACGATGTGAAGGTATATCTGGCTCCCCCTGAAACTCTGCGGGCAAAATGGAAGGTCAAGCGGGATACGCAAAAACGCGGCTATACGGAAGAGCAAGTCCTGGCAGAAATGGCAAAGCGGGAACCGGATTCCGAGAATTATATTCGTCCGCAGCGGCAATGGGCGGATCTGGTTGTCACCTTCTATCCCCAAGAGGGGCAGAGTGGAGACAACGGGGGACATCTGAATGTGCGACTTGTCCTCAGACCCAACATTCCCCATCCAGATCTGACTCAGGTTGTCGTTCCCGGTTCCCAGTATGCCAATTCGGCCATCCGTTTGGGATTGGATCGGGATATGAGCAAACCGGTGGATGTTCTGGAAATTGATGGTCATGCCACCAGCGATCAGGTCGCCGAGCTTGAACATTTTATCTGTGGCGATATCCCCCACCTGCTTAATGTCTGCAACCGGGAAATGAATCCTGAATTGGGTAAGGTTACGGGAACAACTGGAGAAACCCTCCAAAGCTACCCCCTGGCACTGACCCAACTTCTCGTTGCCTTTCACATGCTGAAAGCAACTCAGGCGCATTCGTGAGCACCTGATCGCCCTGGCACAGTTATTCGCAGCGACAGACCAGCCCATTGCCTGCCAGGGAACCTGAGAGAAATTCAAGTTAACTCAGCAAGCATGCGCAGATTCTACTGGCGTGCGGTTGGCTCGCTATGGCGGGGCGATCGGTCTGAACCACGCCACTCCCGACTTTCTATTCCCCAATCCCTGGCTTTATAGCCGTAGCCCTATGGGTTAGGACGGGGTGCAGGGGTGGAACCCCTGGCTGGGGGCAACGCCCCCACTCCTCCTTGAATCCTTTGACCTAATCAATCTGGCGATAGCTATAAAACGGAGAGGGAGGGATTCGAACCCTCGGTCCCTTTCGGGACACTCGATTTCAAGTCGAGCGCATTCGACCACTCTGCCACCTCTCCATCGTGGTCTATCTTAACCTGTTTGGGAGAGACAGGTGAAGGAGGGAGGAAGGGGAGAGGGACAAGGGTTGAAGGGTCCACCCCTTCAACCCTTGCAAAACTTTATTTTTGTTGTACTAGCTTAACGTCGCTAACACTCGTAAACACTCTGCCTTCACTTTAGGACGGTCTTCTGGCGCAATCTGCATTTTCGCCATTAGTGCTGCTGCAACTGGATTTAGCTGATTCAGGCAATTCCGCCAGTTCAATCGATTCAGTTGGATTGACGCAAAGTTGAACTCTAATACTTTGCGATCGGGAAACTCGACTGTGTAAGTATCTGCTTCTGAACGCTGGGGTTCATCAAAGGAAAAGAGAACGATGGGATAGATGCGCTGCAAATACTTCTGATGCAGCCGTGCAAGGTAAAAGAACATGCGGCGAGTGAAATTGGCTTCACTGGAAGATTGCGCCTCAATCTGAATCAGAAAGGCAGCATCCTGCTCTGCTTGCCTAACTTCCGCCAGTAAGTCGATGATTTTTTCCTCCCCACTAGTGTTGCAAATCATAAATTTTGCAACCTGGGGGAGTGGGGGCGTTCCCCCAGCCAGGGGTGAAACCCCTGCACCCCGTCCTAACCATAGGGCTACGGCTATGGCAACGAGATGCCAGTGCCCGCATGGGTAATTTCCAGATAAATGTGTTCTAATCGCACGGGTTGGCGAGAAATGGAGTCGATTTCAATTCCATCGAAACGGGTAAGAATTTCTTTCAAATCCAGCGATTGGGGTAACCAAAAGGCAAGCTCATTGCCGTAGCGGCGGTGGGAGAAACCGAGTTGCTGGGCCCGCCCGATCGCCCGATCTTCCTCGGGTGTCTGAACCAGGATGATTTCCTGGGCTGGAATTAACTGTTTTAATTCTGCCAGCGTCCCCTCTGCCAACATATGACCGTGCTTGAGAATACCGATGCGATCGCACAGCCGTTCTGCCTCATCCAGCAGGTGAGTCGTCAGCAAAATGGTGATTCCCTGACTTTGCAGGCGTCGAATCAATTCCCAAAGTTCATAGCGGGCTTCAATGTCCAATCCCGTCGTGGGTTCATCTAAAATCAAAAACTTGGGCTGATGAACAAGGGCGATCGCCAAACTCAAGCGTCGTTGCATCCCACCACTCAGGGTTTCGGCTGTCTGTTTCGCCCGTTGTGCCAATCCTACGGCTTCCAGGCAAATCTGGATTTGTTGCCGTTGCCGCAATCCCCGCAGTCCATATAGACTGGCAAAAAAACCAAGATTTTCTTCACAGGTCAAGGTGCGATACAGCAAGGTTTCCTGGGGGGCAACCCCGATTAAGTATTTTGTTTGCTCAGACACGGGGCGATCGTTAATCTGAACCGTACCGCTGTCCGCCCTTAGCAAATTGCAGAGAATATTAATTGTTGTGGTCTTACCAGCCCCGTTGGGCCCAAGTAGCCCATAAATTTCGCCAGGGGCGATCGTCAAACTCAAATCCTGAAGGACGATCTGCTTCCTGTATGCCTTGTTTAGGTTCTCAATCTTGAGCACGATAGGGTAGCGAGTAAGGGATGGAAACAAAATAAAGCTGTCGATGGGATTTATAGCCGTAGCCATTAGGTCGGGGTGCAGAGGTGAAACCCCTGGCTGGGGGCAAAGCCTCTACTCCTCCTTGAATCCTATGTCCTATTCAATCTGGCGATAGCGATAATTCGCAATCCTAAGAATTTCCGATCGTCTCCGTGTCCCCTTCTCTCTCCTACCCTCCCTCTCTCCTACACCCCTTCCCTGTCGCGTTTCAAAATAATCATTTCTGAGCCAACTACCGGACTTCGGGCTAGAAGAGTTCCTTCCGTATCCGTAATCTCTAACTTGCTGAAATCAAGTTCTTGCGTGCGTTGTAGCACTTCATTGGCTAATTTATTTTGCTGAGCCTGGCTCAAGCCATACCATCCATCCCCAATCTTAACGATCAGGCGACTGGTGCGGAAGTTTGCCTGGACAGATTGGATCAGGCCGTTCAGGTATTGATTACTGATTGCTGCAACCTGATCCTGGATGCGGGCAATCAGTGTTTGCTCTGGGGTTAGCTTTAGAGAGGGAGGGGGGGCAGGCTGGGGCGATGAGGCAGGAGTGCTCTGCACGACTGGTTTAGGAACAGGCTTTTGTTCCGTGGGTGTTGATGGCATCGGTTTTGTCAGCTCAGGAATGCCGTTCCGAGGAGGGCCACTGGGTTTGGCAACTGGTGGAGTAACTTTCTGGACGGGGGGAGCTTTGGCGATGGGCGTTGGTTTGGGCTTACCGGAGAACAACCCTGGAACGATCCACAGGAAAAGTATGAGAATGGCTATGGTCGCGCCTGTGATGGCCCGATCCGAGAATTTTTCGTTCAGCGATTCAGGCAATCTCTCCCGAATCTGGGGTAATACAGTTCTCCACCATTGCTGGAGACGCTGCCACGCCGAACGGAACTTTTCCGGTAATTCATCCGTCAAAAAAGGTGGTACCAGTTTGTCGGGAACCGTCTCCGAGGTGGGGGGCATATTCTCAGAGCGCGTCCCTGACCCTGGTGCCCCGGATTTTTCTGTTTTCCTATTTTCTAACTTTTCAACAATCCCTTCAAGCAGTTGAATGGTTCCTTTCAAAACCTTGACAGTCTGAGTTTGAAGTACAGGACGCACCTTAGTCCAGACATCCTGAGCGGTTTGAGAAATGGATTGACTGCTGACTACAGACTGGCGATCGGCGGCGTCCGACTCCCTTGAGATAGACTGCCCCACTGGAGCCAGTGGTGGCTCAACTTCTACCGGTTGACTACTGACCTCTGACTTTCCTAAATCAAACTCTCCAGATATTTCGGGTGATGGCTCACCTGCTGATTCCCCTAAATCAAACTCTCCAGATATCTCGGGTGATGGCTCACCTGATGGCTCTTCCTGCCCGACGCCTGACTCCTCTAATGAAAAATGTTCCAATGCCGCAGGGAGAAGTTCAGACGCAAGATCAGAGGGGACTTCTGGTTGTTGTGCTTCGGAGATGGTGTCAGACGACTCTTCAGATGAGGTTCGTGGCTCCTGATCGGGTGCTGGCAGGGGTGGGAATTGGTCCTGTGACATGGATGTTTCCTCCAGAGCAGCACAAACAGACTCAAACGCGATACATTCTTACAGGTGCCGCCTCAGGCATTCAATCTATCATTCATTGAGCATTTTTTACCCCCTGCCCTTGAACTAGAAAATAGGGGGTGGGATGGGGATTAACTCGGAATTTTGACTTTGGATGTTGGATTGCTCATGTCCCCCTATTTCCCCACCTGCTTCACCTGCCTTTGCTTTTGCCTTTTGCCGATCGCCTAACTTCACTCACTGCCGAGCACAAACCCTATGAATTTGAATCGTCGTCGATTTTTATTTCTGGCAGGTGCCGGAGCCGTTGGCGGGCTGGGACTGGGTGCCTTTGCCCGCCACGCCCTGATGGGGTCAACGGCGAATCCTGGAGCGACACCCTCTGCTGTTTCTGCATCCTTACCAATGACTGCGGCTGTAGAGAAGCGGGCAATCGCTCCGAAAGGCTTATTTGCGCCTGTGCGGGGAGATGTTCGGATTGCCGTCATCAGCGATTTGAACAGTGCCTATGGCTCAACCGACTATCAGCCCCAGGTTGATCAGGCAATTTCCCTAATTCCCGATTGGCAGCCTGACATTGTTCTAGGCGGCGGTGATATGGTTGCTGGGCAGTCACCGTCTCTCTCGCCTGAGGAGATTAAGGCGATGTGGGCAGGGTTCGATCGCCACATCGGCAATCCTTTGCGGCAAGCCAGGTTACCCTTTGGGTTTACGATCGGCAACCATGACGCTTCCGCTGCACTGGCAGTCAGCGGCAAATTCCTGTTCCAGAAAGATCGGGAACAGGCGAATGACTACTGGAACGATCCCAAACATGACCCTGGACTTGAGTTTGTCGATCGCGCTGGATTTCCCTTCTACTACACCTTTCAGCATAAAGACATTTTCTATCTGGTGTGGGATGCGTCTTCCTCAACCATTCCCCGTGAACAGATTACCTGGGCCCAAAAGAGCCTTGCCAGTGATGTGGCACAGGCCGCCAAGCTCCGGATTGCAATCGGACACTTACCCCTCTACGCGGTGGCGGTAGGACGGGATGAACCTGGGGAAATTTTGGCTGATGCCGACAAATTACGGGCAATGCTGGAGCGTTACAAAGTGCATACCTACATCAGCGGACACCACCACGCCTACTTTCCCGGACATCGCGGCAAACTAGAACTGCTGCACACCAGTGCCCTTGGTGCTGGCCCCCGCCCCCTGCTTAATAGCAACCTGCCGCCCTTCAACACGGTGACGATCGTCGATGTGGATCTGGGTTCGGAGTCTATGGTCTATACCACCTACGATATGAAAACGTTACAGGTGGTCGATCACAAAACCTTGCCCCGGTTAATTGTGG
>JBAUTA010000602.1:0-2414 GCA_049581985.1 Kovacikia sp. | reverse complement strand
CTTGTATCATTGTCTCTAGGCTGCTTCTGCACAAAAATGATGGCGTGAATTGTTGTTCCTCTTATTTTCCTTTGATCTGATTCAGGTAGTTCAGAGAACGCTTTACCTCGCCACTTTTTATTTATCTTTTCCGAGTTAGAAAGTTTAAAGACTTTTCCATCCCCTGCAAAAATACCTCTAACAAAGTCATAGACTGTCATGATGCGCTGATAGCCATCAATGATTAGCATTCTCTCATCAATAGTTTTAGCCAGAAAAATACTTGGTATTGGCAACCCAAGCAACACAGAATCTATAAATCTGCTTGCTTCTGGTTTATCCCAGACATAATGACGTTGTAATTCCGGCTTTAGCCCGGATATCTCACAAAGCTATAAAAATCGGGGTCAATAAACTGCGAGAATGCAGTTACCACAAAGCTTCTAGCGGTTTAATCTGATGACCCCGATAAAAACACAGTGTAGCGCACAAACCTATTCCTTTGGACAACTGGAACGCCGCCAAGTGGTGGCAGATTTCAGTGGTGGGCAAATTACCAGTGATGGCGGTCTGATTCTGGTGGCAGAGATCGACCGTCGTTACCGGGTGAGTGAACGAGTGGCGGCGTGTTTTGCAGACCAACGGGAGCAGGGACGGGTGCAACATGCGTTGAGCGATTTGGTGTCCCAACGGTTGTACGGATTGGTGCAAGGATACGAAGACCTCAACGAGCATGAACAGTTGCGGCATGACCCGATGTTCGGGATTGCGGTGGGCAAACTTGCGAGTGAGCAGGTGCGATGTGCACCATTGGCGGGGAAAAGTACGCTCAATCGCCTGGAACAAGCCATGCATGTGGAAACCGATTTATCGGAGCAACGCTACGTCAAGTTTTGCCTCAACCCCAGTCAGATGGAATCGCTGTTGGTTGAGCTATTCCTCGAACAACAGGGCAAAGCACCCAAGCAAATCATCCTGGACCTGGATGTGAGCGATGAGCCAGTGCATGGGAACCAGGAGCAATCGTTCTTTAATGGGTATTATGACCATGAATGCTATGCCCCGTTGTTCATCTTCTGTGGTCGGCCTCTGTTAGCGGCGAAGTTGCGTCCGTCGAATGTAGACCCAGCCGAGGGAGCGGTGGCGGAATTACAACGGATCATCCCCCCGATCCGAGCGCAGTGGAAGGAAGTGGTCATCGTGGTGCGAGGGGACAGTGCTTATGCCCGAGATGAAATCATGAGTTGGTGTGAGTCCCAGGAGCAGGTGGAATACGTGCTGGCCCATGGGAGCAATCAGCGGCTCCAACAGAGAACCTGGGGACTCGAACAACGGGCAAAAGCCGCCTACGAGCAGCAACGGCAGGAAATTGCCAGCACCTTGGAGGGGTTGGTCGCCCCCCCTGCAGAACTGAAGTCAGAACTCGATGCCCTGGTGCCCCCGCAAGTCTGGTATCAGTCGCTTACCTACCGGACGTTGGACTCCTGGAGTACCCAGCGCCGGGTGGTGTGCAAACTGACTTACGATGGCAACGGGGTTCGTCGTCATTTTCTGGTCACCTCCTGCTCCACACAACACCTGAGTCCAAGCCAACTCCACGCAGACTATTACTGCCCCCGCGGGGAGATGGAAAATCGCATCAAAGAGCATCAACTCGACCTCTTCAGCGACCGCACCTCCACCCATGAGTTTGAGAGCAACCAACTGCGGTTATGGTTTTCCTCCTTTGCCTATGTCTTAATGCAGAGCATTCGACAATACGGGTTAGCCACAACTGAACTGGCCAATGCTCAACTCGGTACGATTCGACTCAAACTGCTCAAAGCGGGTGCTCAAATTCGCCTGAGTGTGCGTCGAGTCGTGATTGCCTTCAGTAGTGCTTGGGTCGGACAAGCCTTGTTTCACCAGGTTTATCAGCAGTTGCAGCAATTACCGCCGCCTGGTTAGCAAAGCCAGTGGGGAGTGAGTGGGCGCAATTCAGTGAAATAGAAATATAGGGTGAACTCTACACCCTGGCTTTGCGCTTTCTGAGATGATGATTTTTTATCTTCAGGGCTGGTGTGAAATAGCAAATTGGTCTTTTTTTCTGTCATTACCAATCCTGCTGGGCAAATTTGTTGTCATCGTTATCCATTGATTTGCTAAATCGACTCCTTTTTCATCCTACTCACCCATCTGTGAGAAATTCGGGTTTAGCCGTTGGTCGAATTAATTGAAAACCGAGATGATGGGATTGAACCTGACAAATCATTTGCTGAACCAGATAATCCTCAATAGCCCAGTGGATTTGCTCGGGAATCCCCTGCCAATGCTGAAATTCAACAAATTGCAGAAACCATCGAGGCTAGGCGGATTGAACTTGGTAAAACGAGCGGGTTTGAGCGGATGTATGCCAGGGTTACCAAGCTCTACTTCGGCGGCATGGCACGCCACCT
>JBAUTA010000601.1:0-1726 GCA_049581985.1 Kovacikia sp. | reverse complement strand
TATCTATCTGCTCTTACTAAGAGATTTGACCCATGACTCCAGTGACCGAACTAAAATCCACATCTGCCGCAACTTTCCGAGCGCTGAAATGTAAAGAGTGCGGTGAAGAGTACGAACTCAAGGCGATGCATGTATGCGAGTTCTGTTTTGGTCCCCTGGAAGTCGCCTATGACTACAACCATTTACGGCGAATGGTCACTCGTGAAAGTATTCAGGCCGGACCTAACTCAATCTGGCGGTATCGCTCGTTTTTACCCGTAGCCTCCGATCAGCCAATTGACGTGGGGACGGGAATGACGCCTCTAGTGCGGGCAAATCGTTTAGCGCGCCGCCTGGGGTTGAATAAGCTTTACATCAAGAACGATGCGGTTAACATGCCGACCCTGAGCTTTAAGGATCGGGTTGTATCTGTAGCCTTGACCCGTGCCCGGGAACTGGGATTCTCGACGGTGTCCTGTGCCAGCACTGGAAATCTGGCAAACTCAACGGCGGCGATCGCTGCCCACGCGGGTCTAGACTGCTGCGTTTTCATCCCCGCAGATCTGGAAGCAGGGAAGGTGATGGGAACTCTGATCTATAGTCCTACTGTGATGGCAGTTCAGGGCAACTATGATCAGGTCAATCGCCTTTGCTCCGAGGTAGCAAATACCCACGGCTGGGGTTTTGTTAACATTAATTTGCGTCCCTATTACTCAGAAGGGTCAAAAACCTTGGGCTATGAGGTAGCTGAACAGTTGGGCTGGCAATTGCCCGACCACATCGTCGCGCCTCTGGCATCCGGTTCACTTTTTACAAAAATCTATAAGGGATTCCGGGAATTTGTCGATGTTGGACTGGTAGAGGACAAACCTGTTCGGTTTAGTGGTGCCCAGGCAGAGGGATGCTCTCCCATTGCCCAGGCATACCGGGAAGGGCGGGACTTCATTTCGCCAGTCAAACCGAATACGATCGCCAAGTCAATCGCGATCGGGAATCCTGCTGATGGTGTTTATGCCGTAGACATCGCCCGCAAAACCAACGGTAATATTGAATCTGTTACCGATGCTGAAATCATCGCCGGGATCAAGCTACTGGCTGAAACCGAGGGTATCTTCACCGAAACTGCTGGTGGAACTACCGTTGCCGTCCTGCAAAAGCTTGTGGAAGCAGGCAGAATTGACCCGGCCGAAACTACCGTTGTTTACATTACCGGAAACGGGCTGAAAACCCAGGAAGCGGTGCAAGGCTATGTGGGCGAACCCCTGACGATCGAGCCCAAGCTAGACAGCTTCGAGCGTGCCTTGGAGCGCTCCCGTACGCTAGAACGCCTGGAGTGGCAGCAGGTCCTAGTTTAAAGAAAAGAATCCAAGATGAAGGGAAGGATCAGGGATCACAGCGATTTTTTGCTCCGTTGCCCTTCCTCCCTAACCTTCATCCTTTCTCTTTTCTCCAGTTTTTAGTTTCTATCCTTTCGCCCTTATTCTTTCCATCATGGCTGTTAAAGTTCTCATTCCCACCCCCCTACAGAAACTGACTAACGATCAGGCAACCGTTGAATGTGACGGGGGTACTGTGACTGAGTTGTTGGACTCTCTAGAAAAAAACTGTCCCGGAATTAAGGCGCGCCTGTGCGATGAAAGCGGGGAATTGCGAAGATTTGTTAACTTCTATGTCAATAGCGAAGATATCCGGTTTCTGGAGGGGGCCAATACCCCTCTCAAGGACGGAGATGAGGTGAGCATTATTC
>JBAUTA010000600.1:0-5204 GCA_049581985.1 Kovacikia sp. | reverse complement strand
AGAGGAAGGTGCCGGGGGTGACGGAGCGGACCAGATAATGGAGGGTATAAACGCCAGGTTCGAGGCGATCGCCATAGGCCACCACCCGATCTTTGTAGAGGGTTTGGTAGGCAAGCTGCCAGCTATCGCCCTTAGCCTCAAAGTAGGGCGTAGAGGTTTGGAAGCTGGTGTCCACAGCTTCAAAGCCAGCAGGCAGTGGGTCTGTGATGACGACATGGTTAACAGGATGGTCGGTGATGATTTCCAGCCCTACATCGTAAACCTGTCCTGGCGGAACTTTCAGCGGTTCGGTGACAAACAGTCCGGTGCGGTAGAGAACTTTGTCCTCATTGGCGGGACGGAGGGTGCGGCTAATGCGCAGCCCGTTTAGCCGACCGGGTTGGTTCCCCTGCAACCGGTAACGATAGGCCACCAGATAATGCAGGATGCCCTCACCTGTTTTCTTCAAGGTCAGGTCATTTTTGTTGGGAGGCAGATCTTTAATCGGTAGGGTGACCTCGCTGCTGGACTTTTGATAGCCCTGAAATTTTGCCGTGCTCAGGGTTTTGCCAGCCAGTTGGGCGATCGCCTCAAAATTGGGTGGCGTTGGTTGGAATTTACTGTACTCCACCAGAGCGGTTAAGGCTACGGCATTGTCATGGGTGTTTTGCCAGGTGCCATTTCGGCGTTGGGAGAGAAGCCCCTGCAACAGGCGATCGATTACTTCTGGCTTGGCCTGCTGGGCCATGAACAACCGCAATGCCTCCGCCTGAGCTGTGGTTGGTGAATTGAGCCAGCGCCATCCTTGGGGTAGGTTAACCGTTGCGCTTCGTCCTGTTTCATAAACGGTTTCCTGAAGCTGATTTGCCATTGTTTTCGCTTCCTGCTGCCAATCGGGAAAGCGTGATAGATAACGCGCCAACTTCATTTGATCGACTGGATCAAACTGACTTCGTTGGGCGTACAAATCAGCCAGGAAATCGTTACGCTGATCTCCCAGGGTTGCCAGGGCAATCAAGGTTTCCAGCCGAACCTGGTTTTTGCACAACTCCTGTTTACAAAAATCGTATTGTCCGGGGTCAGCGAGTAGCTTTTTAAGATAAGTCTTTAGGGGAGGGAGGAGGGAGGAATTTTGAATTTTGAATTTTGAATTTTCTGTCCCCTTGATCCCGAATGCCCTGGCAAGGCTCTGGGCTGCGTAGGGCGTCACAAAGGGATCGGATTTCTCCGCACTGGGATAGGCGGCAAAGCCCCCATCGGGTTTCTGGAGTTTTTGCAGGCGATCGATCGCCTGATTGGCCTGTTGTTCTAGATCAAAGTTAGCGAAGACCTGACCATAGGTTTGGGACAGCACTTGCAGATTAGCCGCGATTTCCAACTGGCTGGCAGCAGGTTCGAGGAAGGGCAGGTTTGTTTCATCGAACACCTGTTTGGCAGGAGCCGTGAGGGTGGGTATCAGACTACTGGCGAGGGAAACATCCAAGCCGCCGACATCGGTTGCCACGTTTTTGTCTACGTTGATGGGAATCTTTGCTTCGGTGTTGGTTGTCCCTGTTTCAATGACCTGTTCGGTGATGTTCTGCGATCGCACCTCCAGAGGCACTTCAAAGCTATCGCCAGCCTGGTCGAGTTGGGTTTTGAACTGAACTTTTGCTGCCCCCGTTCCCTGGACCGTAACCGGAAAGCGGTAAGCGCTGGTGCCAGAGCTGTTGATCTGGGCCTGAGTGCTGCTGGAGCTATCCAGCTTCAAAGGGTCGGTAACAGAGCCATTAACGGATAGATTCCCCCCCTGGCCTGTGTTATTGGTGACGGAAACCCCAAGATTGAGGCGATCGCCCGGACGCACGAACTGGGGCAGCAGGGGACTGGCAATCAGGGGTTGGGTGGTGAGGAAGGTGGTATCCCCATTGCCAAAGTGGAGGTTGCCATCCGTTGCTACGACCATGACTCGCCAGGTGGTCAGGTCATCGGGAAGCTTGAAAGTAACAGACGTTTTACCGTTGTCATCGGTTAAGACTGCAGCATTGTAGTAGGCTAGCGCCTTGAAGTCTGTCCGAATGCGGGTGTTGCCTGCTCCGGCTGAAGCACCGCCCCCGTAGCCCCATCCCTTTTCCAGGGGAGATGCCTGGGACTGCAATACCACATCGGGACGGTTATCACTCAACCGGGTGGAAATCGGCTGTTCCGCATAGACCGTTTTCACCAGATCGGGGAGGCGATAGCCAGTCAGTTGGAGGACGGCTTCATTTGCCACGACGACGGTGAATTGCCCTTTCACAGGCTGATCCTGATTATTTTTCAGCGTTAATTGAACGGTCTGTTCCGCTCCGGGTTGCAGCGACGGTTTAACCTCTGTTGCAACCTTGAGATAGTTCCCGTCCAGGCTGGTGGTAAAGGGGGCGAAGCCAATTCGGACCAGTTTATCCAGACTGCCGGGTTCCACTTCTGATAGAGGCTTGCCCTGCCGCACTAGAACTGCTTCCACAGCAGCATTAGGAACCATATCCGCTGTAATTGTGAACTGAACCTGGGGTGCGCCGCCCTTCACCTTCGTCAGAGATTGGGAGAAGGTATTGTGGCGCAAAACGCTGAAATACAGTTCTGCTTCGGGATAGGGAGACTGAATCAGGGCGGTTGCCGTTTCGCCAATCTGATAATTCTTTTTATCTAGTTTGATTTCCAGGCGATTGTTGCGGTAGCGACTGCCCCAACCTACTGGTGAATCTCCCGTTGCCCAGATTTGTATATCGGTGGCGGTGGCTTCATTGCCACCCAGGGTTGCCCGAATCCGATAGGAACCTGAGTCCGTTGGTTTCAGGTTGGCGGTTTGGGGATTGTTGCCATCAGAGTTAATGTCCTGGGTTGCAATCGTTTTGTACTCCACCTGGTTTTGCTCGGTGCGACTGCCTTCCACCACTTTTGTGACGCGGCTGAAGTTCATCTGTTGCAGTTCCAGATGCACCTTCTGGTTAGGAATCAGCGTCCCAGATGGTTCGGTGACAATTACTTTGACCGGAAAGTCTTTCCCGGCATTGGCGACAAACTCACTTTGCAGGCCAATTAATTTGTCGTTTGGCAGAGCCACAAAACTCTGAGAGTCTGCTACCGAAAGATTCGAAATATCAGACACCTGAGCATCTACCCGATAGGTCATTGGATAGGGTAACTCCTTGTCTACCGTCACTTTCTGGCTGCTCTGACCGCTGGCGCTGAGGGCCTGATTGGTTTGCAGCACATCGCTGGCAACCGTTGGTGCTTCTTCGGGCCAGAACCAGCGCCGCCCAAAGGAAAACTCTTCCCGTCCCTGCGGTGTAAACTCTGTTTGCTGCCGGGTGACGTAGTAGGTTGCCTTGCCGCCTTCTACGGGAGAGCCGAAGAGATAATTACTCTGGATCTTTGCTTCGATCGCCTTGCCGATCGTCGTAATCAGTTGTGTCGGTTCTTTCCCTGCTCCCTGCTGCCTGGCTCCTGCCCCCTCTAAGGATAGCTCCACCTTAAAGTTCGGTGGTTTGAATTCGGCAATCCGGAGATCTCCCCGAATCTCGACGTTATTGCTGCCTTTAGCGCTGATGCTGTAGTAGCCGAGCGGCAGGGTTTTGTCGATCGGCCATTCCCACGAGAAGATACCGAATTCATTCGTCGTTTGGCTGCCCAAATCTTGCTTTTGCCCATCTGGGCCTTCCACGGTCAGCCTATAGGTGGCTTTTTTGTCCTGTTGCAGGGTGCCGTTTTGCAGATAATAGGCGGCTCCGGTAAGCTGAGCTGTTTCTCCAGGCTGATAGAGTTTGCGATCGCTAAAAATGGTGCCCCGTGATTCCGGCTGATTGCTTTCCCAGCCCGCATCAATTCCGTACTCATACGCGCCGCTGTATTCGGTCGTGCGGGTAAAGGCCCAATCCTTTCCCTCCTGGGCAATCACCAGTAGTTGGGGTGGGGCAAAAAAACGGTTTCCCCCCATACAGCCTTGCAAGCTCTGACTATTGAGTTGCAGCAGCCCTGTCTTGTTGGTCTTGCCCGTCGCGCAGGGGGAGGGCTGGGGCAAAGATTTTGCCTCCAGCTTTGATTGATAGATTTGAACCGTTGCATTTTCAACCGCAGAACCATCGGACAGGTGGCTGACCCGTACCAATCCGGACTGCGGCAACCATTGGGCAAACACCCCCAGGTTGGTCAACTGCACCAGACCATACAGGGTCGGCTCCCGCCATTTCTTGCCGTTTCCTTCCTGGTAGGAGTTGGTCCGCGCCTGCACCCCATAGGCCAGCATCCCGGTCGTTTCCTTAAGTTGCTGTTGCAGCGGAACGGTAACCTCGGTTGACTGGTTCTTCTGGGGTCTTACTGGAGTACTTTGCCAGGTGGAGGTTTCGGGTAGCAAGCTGCCCCCGCCTTCTCTGGGGTTGGCTGAATCGTTGTAGACCAGATCGGTTGGCTGAACGACCTTGAATGCCGATTTGTAGGTAGGTAGGTTGACGGTGGAAATATTGAGCTGTAGCTTTTTGTCAGTTGGGAAAATATTCAGCCCGGTGGGGGCCCAAATGTCGGGCGCTACATCGCCCGTGGTGTAATTGACCGTCACGGGTTTGCCCAAGGTTTGCCCAAATTTGTCCTTCAGGTCAGGCCCTATGGTAATGGTGTAGTTGGTGGCAGGTTCCAGGGCCCAGGGATTCAGGTTCACCTGTTGATCGCCCTGGTAGACCTGCACCAGTGGCAACTCTTTTTTAGGATCAGGTTTAATCGAGATCTGGGCGATCGCTGACTCTGCATCCAGCCCATTGTTGAATTGGAGCTGACCTGTCCCCTGGACAAATCGCCCGTAGGCTCCGCCTGCATCCGGTTGTCCATAGAAGCCAAGCTTCTGAAATGCCAGGGGTGAATAGGTTTCAATCTGACTGGCAAAGACGCCCTCGCTGGGCATATTACCCTTTGCTGGACGCACCCCAGGCGCAATCTTCAATTGATAGCGAGTTGCTTTAGCAAGGGTTTGACGGGGTTCTGCAATGTAAGTCCAGGTGCGATCGCTGACATCAAACGTTTCCTCTGGGGAAACTTCCGCTGGTTTTGTCTCTTCCTGCTGCCACTCAACTTTAACTGGCACGCTGTTTTGTTGTCCAAGTGCCGTCAGTTGCCAGCTCTCTTGCAGCGATGCCGGATCTAGCTCCGTGTTGGAGGTAATTTTGAGAACGGGCTTAATGTCAAACGGGCTGCTTTCCTGGTTGCCAGAAGTT
>JBAUTA010000599.1:0-2321 GCA_049581985.1 Kovacikia sp. | reverse complement strand
TGATCGCCTTAGTGGAAAGCCGTAAGCGAACCCAGCGGTTGCCTTCAGACCACCAGACCCGTTTCCACTGCAAGTTTGCTTCTTGCAGCTTCTTAGTGCGGCGGTGGGAGTGGGAAATGGCAAAGGCATTATTTGCCTGCTTGCCAGTCAGTTGACATTTACGAGCCATTGCAATCTCCGGGTATGCCCTCAAATTTATCCAAACCTTAATTGTATCTAAGGACTTGAAAAACCGAAAGGTCGAGAAGGGGGGGAAGGATCAAGGATAACAGAAAAAAGATTCCACCCCCAGTCATCTTTCGTTAAATAACACGCAGCTACTTAGCTCGTTCGGTCAGGCGGGTGAGAACCTGATTCGAGCGTTCGACAAAGGACTTCATACCCTCGGCATCGAACCCTTTTTGGGCCATCAGGGCAAGATCGTAAACCTGGTGGCAGATCAGCGTTGCCAGATCGGCGGAGGGAGATTGGCCTGAGGTTTGGAGGATAGCTCCTTGATTCAGGGTGGTCAGGTTTTGGATCAGGGGATGGGCGGTATTGACTAATAAAATATGTTCTTCTGGGAACTCCATTGCTTGCTGTTGCAGAAGCGCATTCATCTCTTGCATGCGGCGAAGATGTTCGGGCAGAAGGACGATCGCTGGGGGAGTGTCTTGCTGATTTTCCGACTTGAGGGATTCGGTGCGAATGGTCAACTTGGGTTTGTTGAGCGCCTTCTGGAACAGTTCCTTAATCTGTTCGCTGCGGGTTTGATTGGTTTTTGGATCGACAATTTCAGCCTCTTTGTTCTTATCGATCAGGATGTCATCGATATCAGCATCTACCCGCGAGAACTTAACTTCAGAATGTTCGCGCTCCAGGAAGCTGACGAAATGACTGTCAATAAAGGAGTCTAGAAATAGAACTTCCAGCCCTTGCTTTTTGTGAAGCTCTACATAGGTGGCCTGGGTCACTTCATCCGTGCAGTAAAAGACGCGGTTTTCGTTACGGGATTGGTTGCGATCGAGGTACTCCTTCAGGGTGGTGTAGGTAGGGCCGGGGGCCGGGGGGGCAGAGTGGGGGGCGGCCCCGGTAGAGGAAGAAGTCACATCCTGCCAGACATCTCCTTCACCGGACTGAACTTCGACTTTGGGCGAGTCCTCTTGAGTTGTGGCTCCTGCCTCCTGCGTTCCGACTCCATTCCAGGTCGTTCGATAAATCAGAATATCTTCGACCTGCTTCTTAAACTTGTCGTCGTTAATGGAGCCAAATTTGACGAACGTGCCGAGGTCTTGCCAACAGCGGATATATTCTTCGCGATCGTCCCTATAGAGTTCTTTCAGCCGATCGCCCACCTTTTTGGCAATATAGTCGGCAATTCTCCGAACCGTGCGATCGTTCTGCAAAAAACTGCGGGAGACGTTGAGGGGAATATCGATGCTATCAATGACACCGCGAAGCGGCAACAGGAACTTGGGAATAACCTCTTCACAATTGTCGCTGACAAATACCTGATTACAGAACAGCTTAATTTGGCCCTTGGTCGTGTCTACATCGGGTTTTAGTTTGGGGAAGTAGAGAATACCATTGACGACGAAGGGATAGTCGGTATTCAGATGTACCCAGAGCAGGGGATCTTCCTGGAAGGGATAGAGATAGCGATAGAACTCCAGATAATCATCTTTACTTAACGAACTGGGAGAATCCTTCCAGGGTGCCTTCTGACGGTTAATTTGTTCCGGAGCCTTGGGTTCTGCGGGTGCGGCTTCGCCTTCCTGGGGTGCTTCCTTTACCTCCAGCATGATTGGGAACGGCATGAAATCGCAGTATTTTTTGATTAACTGACGAATTCGGTAAGGCTCCAGGTATTCCTGTTCTTCGTCCTGAAGATGGAGTGTGATAGCGGTTCCCCGCATGCTACGGGTGGAATCGGTCAGCTCAAATTCGGTGGAACCGTCACAAACCCAGTGGACTGCCTGAGAGTCAGATTGGTAGGAAAGGGTATCAATTTCTACCCGCTTTGCCACCATGAAAGAGGAGTAAAAGCCCAGCCCAAAGTGCCCAATGATTTGCTGATCGGTACTGGCTTTATATTTCTCAACGAACTCTTCCGCACTGGAAAACGCGACCTGATTAATGTATTTCTTAACTTCTTCGCCTGTCATGCCGATGCCGTTATCCTGCAAAGCAAGGGTTTTGGCTTCTTTGTCGATCGTTATCACAATTTTTGCTTCGCCCAGATCACCAGAGTACTCTCCAGAGTGGGAAACCATTTTTAGTTTCTGGATGGCATCTACAGCATTGGATACCAATTCTCTAATAAAGATCTCATGGTCTGAGTA
>JBAUTA010000598.1:0-2438 GCA_049581985.1 Kovacikia sp. | reverse complement strand
GCCGGTTTGGGGGGTGCTGTGTTTGTAACAGAAGGTGGACGCTTTATTGTCCCAGCCCGCTAGTCAAAACTACCCACTTTAGTGGAAGGCTTTAGCTGCTACACAGTTCCCGCCGCTTCAGCCGGCTTTGCAAAGATGGTAGGTTTGACAGAAACCATCATGGCAGAACAACGGCGGGGAAGCCACACCGTCACTCGGCTGACAGTCCATCTTGTCTGGGTGACGAAGTATCGCTACGCAGTACTGAAAGGCGCAATCCAACAGCGTTGCCGGGAGCTGATTATCCAGGTGTGTGACGCAGAGGACGTGACGATTCTCAAAGGAGCAGTGAGTAAGGATCATGTGCATTTGCATGTTGAGTATCCACCCTCAAAATCGGTGAGCGACTTGGTCAAACGGATGAAGGGGCGAAGTTCAAGACTGTTGCAGCAGGAGTATCCGGAGTTGCAGAAACGGTATTGGGGCAAGCATTTCTGGGCGATTGGCTACGGAGCGTGGAGTACCGGGAATCTGACTGAGCAATTAGTGGAAGAGTATTTAGAACATCATCGGCAACCGTCGAATCAAGAGCGCGATAACTTCCTACTGGAATAGGTTAACTTGGGCTTTCAGCCCTTCAGGAACCTATGCACTTTCAGTGCATAGTGGTTCAGTGTCGGGAACAGTGCTTTTATCAACAACTCTGCTACGGGTGGAACAGGCAACCAGAATGGGCAGGGTCGAGGAGGTGCTATTTTCATCCAAGCTGGTGCGAGTATAGATGACGGTGGTAATAACACGTTCTCCAATAACACCGCATCTACTGGCGATCGCGATAGCAATGTCTACCCAGTTAAGGTCAATCAGGGGGATGGCACGATTGTCGTTGAAGACTTTACGGGTGTTGGTCGCGGTAGCCAACCATCAGAAGAGATCCTCTCTACCTTTGACGAACTGGTGTTTACGGGAGCTGATCTGATTGCTAAAAATCTGCTACTGACTCAAGTTGGTGCAGATTTAGAAGTCAGTTTTGCGGGCGTGGATGATACCAAAGTTATCCTCAAAGATTTTGCTCTAGAGAATCTGGATAACTTACCGATTCCCGGTGGTCAGCATGGGCAGGTCGGCAATATTGTGTTTGGCGATAGCCCTCGACTGCGAGACAATTTTGATGTCTTCAATGCCGACTCGACTCAAAGCCAGATCTGGAATCGCAACACCGTCACGTTCCTGAATGATCTAGATAATGATGTACGTGGGTTTAATCACTCGGATGATGTGATTAACGGTCAGGGTGGCAATGATATCATTCGAGGATTGAGCGGGAATGACCTCCTGCGGGATGGCGACGGTGATGATGTTCTCTATGCTGGCACTGGAGCCGATTTTCTAGTGGGCAATGCTGGCAATGACACTCTGTATCTGGGACAAGACCGCGATGTAGATACCGTGATCTACCGTAATGGCGATGGCAGTGATGTGGTTCACCAGTTTAAGCAGGGGGCAGGGGGCGATCGCGTTCAGTTTGAGGGCATTGAGGCGATCGATGTCGTAGTCAACGGCAGCAGCACTTTCTTTCGCCTGAGTGATGGCTTGGAAGGGAATAGTGGCTTTGGTTCTGGTCAGGTGCTGGCAGAACTACGCGGTATCACCGGATTCACCAGCAACAATATTGGACTGAATTTAGCTGCTGGGAATACAGCGCAATTCTTGTTTGCGTAAACCGATTTTGGATTTTAGATTGAAGCTGGTGTAGTTGGGCGATCGCTTGTAGGACTAAGTAGCGTACTGCTATGCAGCTACTGCAAGCGGTTGCTTTTTACAATTGAGCCAATGTCAATTCGTGCAAGTTAAGTGCAGAGTCATTCTGAATAGCCTAACTTTTCTATATCTTCGAGAAATCCTTGACATTGTCGTCCTGCCAGACGATACACCGCCTTCACCATCAGCCCCTTTTCATGCAACAACGCCCAGAAACATAATCAAGAAAAACTAGAACAAGCATTGGCAGCTTCTGAAGGCAAAAATCGAGATTTACTTGCAGCGCAGCAACTCCCTCAAAGTCAAACCTATCTCCTAATGATTGGCTCGGTTATATTCTCACTGATTGTAGGTAGAGTTTTAGGAATAGCGATCGCGATTTTGGATTTGAGGAATTGTTTTGCCTAACTTACTTCATTTATACGCTGGCTTAATGTTTTTAGCGGTCGTCCTTGAATTACAGACTGATAAACTTGTTCTCTATCCAAGCTTTTTGTCTCAAAGAGTTGATCCAGGAAAGGCAACAACAAACCAAAGTTTGCATCGGAGCGGGCATGATGCAGAGCATGAGTTGTGATTGTATTGGAGGCGAACCAACCGAATCGCTTCCGAAAGTTTGGTGAAACGGTTTCGACATTATTATGACTGTTCACGTTCATAAAGAAATAGAAGAGGTAGTTAACAACAAACCCTTGCCA
>JBAUTA010000597.1:0-2507 GCA_049581985.1 Kovacikia sp. | reverse complement strand
TCAGGTGACAGCTTTCGGGCTCTGGTTTGAGCAGATTGCGCTCAGCCCCGATCGTCGTCTCTGCAGAAGTAATAATTTCCTCCCGAATTGAGTCAATCGGGGGGTTGGTCACCTGGGCAAAGAGTTGTTGAAAATAGTCGTATAGCAGTTTGGGGCGATCGGACAGCACCGCTAAGGGCGTATCCGATCCCATGGAACCAACGGCCTCAACCCCATCCCGCGCCATCGGCGTCAGTAGCAGACGCAGGTCTTCAAAGGTATAGCCGAAGGCGGTTTGTTGTTGCGTCAGGGAGTAGGGCATGGAGCCTGGGGCGTGGGACCCATCTCCATTCCCGATGATGGATGCTTGATTGCCGATCCCCGCTGGAGCTGGCAACTGAGTCAAATCGACCAGGTGTTGATCGAGCCATTCACGGTAGGGATGGGCGGTAGCGATCTGGGTTTTAATTTCCTCGTCTGCCACAATCCGGCCTTCTTCCATGTTGACCAGGAACATCCGTCCCGGTTGCAAACGACCCTTAAGGGCAACCCGTTCTGGTTCGATCGGGAGGACTCCCGCCTCCGATGCCATGATCACCAGATCGTCTTTTGTGACGTAATAACGGGCAGGTCGTAGACCGTTGCGATCGAGGACTGCCCCCATCATTGTGCCATCAGTGAAGGCGATCGATGCTGGCCCATCCCACGGCTCCATCAGACAGGAATGGTACTCATAGAAGGCTTTTTTGTCATCGCTCATCGACTCGTGGGCCGTCCACGGTTCCGGGATCATCATCATCACGGCATGGGGCAGCGATCGTCCCGCCAGCGTCAGCAATTCCAGGGCATTGTCAAAAATTAGTGAGTCGCTGCCATCGATATTGATGACCGGCTGAATTTTCTGAATATCGTCGCCGAACAGCTCAGACTCAAATAAGGACTGGCGCGCATGCATCCAGTTGATATTGCCGCGCAGGGTGTTGATTTCACCGTTGTGGGCGATATAGCGGTAGGGGTGCGATCGTTCCCAACTGGGAAAGGTATTGGTGCTGAAGCGGGAGTGTACTAGCGCCAGGGCACTGTCCAGGTCGGGATCATGCAAATCCAGAAAATACTGCCCCACCTGGACGGGCATCAGCATCCCCTTGTAGACAATCGTCCGACTGGAAATGCTGGTGGGATACCAGTAGGGATCAATCTGGGGAGACCGGATGGCATTGTGAGATCGCTTCCGAATTACATACAACTTGCGCTCAAACGCCAGGTCATCTGCCAGTTCTGCTGAGCGTTGGATAAATACCTGTTGCATAAACGGCTCACTTGCTTTTGCCGTGTTGCCCAGCATCGAGTTATCCGTCGGCACATCGCGCCAACCCAGCACGTTCAGCCCTTCCTCCGCCACAACCTGTTCAAAGATCTGGCGACCCGCCTCCCGTTGGGCGCGATCGGGCGACCCGTAGATCATGCCAACACCGTACTGCCCCACTGCTGGCAGGGTGATTCCTGCAGCCGCAGCAACCCGCAACAAAAACTGATGGGGTACCTGAATCAAAATCCCTGCACCATCCCCGGTATTCGTTTCTGCCCCGACTGCGCCCCGGTGATCAATATTCAAAAGGATTGTCAGGGCGTTCTCTACAATGTCGTGGGACTTCTTTCCCTTCATGTGGACAATAAACCCCACACCGCAGGCGTCATGTTCAAACCGTGGATCGTATAAACCTTGTTGGGATGGCATTTGGGTATTGTTCATTGTGATGCTGAGGTGATGCCTTAAAGGGGAACTAAATGGGGTATCCAAAACGCGAGATGCTACACATGTCGTCGTGCCTGATCAAAAGGCATTGAGACTGAAAGTTTGTTAATGGAAGACTTCAGCCATAACAAACAGTGTATTGCCCTGAATGAACAAAGCAATAGTCCAGATTCTCTAATGAGAAAGAATGGATGTCGCAGGTCTTAAGGAAATTGTCAGATCTATCACTCCATACTGACTTTTCATCCTAACAGCCAATTCGATCTGGAGATTCATTCGGTTTAGCTGCCCGTTGTCCTTTCTCTAAGGATCGCGAATTATAGCGGTTTGCACTTGGGTGAAGTAAATTGCCCACCCCTGCGCTGATTAGGAATATAGCGATCCTGGTTGGATTATGAGAAAGGATTCTACTGGAACCCTTTCTCACAAAGCCTCTCAAACTCACAACTGATTTAGGACCGCTATATTCTTGGCATAAAATCCTGGCGTAAAATCCTGGCGTAAAAGTTATGAAAGTAAATAATTCTAGATACTTTGATATAAAACTTTTGCTGAAAGACGACCAGCGAATGCCCCCCTCCCTGATTGAGCCTTTTTACTCAGGAATTAAAAATATAGCGATCCTATTTGGATTGTGAAAGTATTTCCCGTCAGGGAAATACTTTCACAGCTCTGCTTGTTCACAAATGACTCAGAACTGCTAATGAGGATGAACTAACTAGCACAACAAAAATAAAGTTTTGAACGGGGTGAAGGGGTGGAACCCCTGCTT
>JBAUTA010000596.1:0-4659 GCA_049581985.1 Kovacikia sp. | reverse complement strand
ATGCGCCCATCAACCACAACAAACTTGTGATGCATCAAATTGCTGCCTGCTGAGCCATCAGCCGTATCATCAATTCGGGGAATTCGGGCGCGATCAAGCATCACCAGGGCATCTCCCTGATTGACTTCTGCCTGACTTACCTGACCATCTCCGTTTCGATCTACAAGTTGGCGAAATTCGTTAAAGCGATCGCGATCGCGCTCTGGCAGCCTTGCCATTTCTTCAGCGGTAAATTTGCTAAAAGGCTTGGAATAGGTGTTTTCTAGAATAACCCGCACCTTTACACCAGCCCGATACCGTTCCACAAGCGCTTCCGTAATTCTCGGCAAGCGTAATTCTTGGACTGCCAGTTCAATACTGGTATTAGCGGTGGAAATGGCTTCTACAATCTTCTGCTCCAGGTTATCTCCTGCGCGCGTCTGTTGACGATAAGGCTCTGTGTAGCTAGAGGCGGGATTATGATTTGTGTAAACCTGAATTCGTTGCTCCTGCGGCAAAGGCAGAATCTGAGGAGGTTGGGTTTCGCCGCGCTGGCAGGCGGATAACCCCAGGGTTACCAGGAGAGAAAGGATGCGAAAAAATTGACCGTAGGATAGATGCACGGGAAAATGGGAGGATTGAGGTAGACAGGAAACTATAAGGAGTCGAGGACTACTGATGTAAGAATGCCCATGCTGTATAGGTTTGCCACAGGAGTTTAATAGACCGTTAAACTTCCGACCAATGGTCGATATGGCGCTGGTCGATAGCTCTTATATTGATTTATTAACAACCTTCTTCTTAAATTCAATCAGCCACTATGTACGCAGGACGTTCCGAGTTTGTCAAAACGTTGGAAGCTAGTATGTTTGCTCTGAGCCTTATAGTGCTGGCCCTTAGCCAATCTCCTCCAGTTCGCTCTGGTCAATTGTTAGATCACTCCTCCAATGCCCAGCCAGGTCATCTTTCGACCAGGCCCTAACCCTCTCAGCTTTCTCGCTAAAATTCGCTCCAATTTCAGTGATTTCAAGTCCCATCAGCTGTTTTGATTCCCTAACAGGGAAAACCATCTGGTAAAATCTGTAAGGTTTCTATAACTTTGACCAATGGGATCAATGCGGGCACGAATTGCGATTGATGCGATGGGTGGGGATCATGCCCCTGCTGAAATTGTCGCTGGAGCGCTTAGAGCAAAAGAAGAATTAGGTGTCGATGTGCTGCTGGTAGGTGATCCAGAGCAAATTAAATCCTCAGTCAAGCAGCCAAACAATCTATCATCACTTGAAATCATCCCCGCAGAGGATACGGTAGGGATGGATGAAGAGGCATTGAGCGCCCTCAAACGCAAACCCAAGGCATCCATTAATGTGGCAATGGATTTGGTCAAGAAACAGCAGGCGGATGCGGTTGTTTCAGCTGGGCACTCTGGGGCGGCGATGGCAGCTGCTTTACTGAGATTAGGGCGGTTACCTGGTATTGATCGTCCTGCGATCGGTGCTGTGCTACCAACGATGATTCCAGGTAAGCCTGTGATCATTTTAGATGTGGGCGCGAATGTGGATTGTCGTCCTAAATTCCTAGAACAGTTTGCTTTCTTGGGAACAATGTATTCCCAATATGTTCTTGGGATTGCTGAACCTAAAGTGGGACTGCTGAATATCGGTGAGGAATCCAGCAAAGGTAATGAGTTAGCCCTGCGAACCCACCAGCTTCTACAAGAAAATCCTAAGGTTCCCTTTGTTGGGAATGCGGAAGGGCGAGATGTGCTCTCCGGTAACTTTGATGTGATTGTTTGTGACGGCTTTGTCGGCAACGTTCTGCTGAAATTTGCAGAGGCCGTGGGTGAGGTCGCACTCCAGATTCTCCGAGAAGAGTTACCCCAAGGGATTCATGGCAAGGTTGGAGTATCCCTACTCAAACCCAATTTGAAACGGATTAAGCAACGCATGGATCATGCGGAACATGGAGGGGGGCTGTTGTTAGGTGTTGCTGGCGTTTGCATTATCAGCCACGGTAGTTCTCAGGCCCCCACTATTTTTAATGCGGTTCGTCTTGCTAGAGAAGCGGTGGAAAATCAAGTGCTGGAGCGGATTCAATCTAGATATCGGGAAGACAATGAGCAGTCGGTTGCCAGCAGCTACCCCACAGATTAGTGAATCTGACTAGATTAGAGAGAAGCCTATTCATAGAAAGACGCTTTTACTTGAGTACAGTTCACCCTTTAGCCGATCGCGGCTTTAATTTTCTGGAAACGCCAGCAGCCGACGGAGAAAGACATTGAATCAACCAGGGCCAGGTATTGCAGTCATCGGGTGCGGCTCCGCAACCCCCGCTAAGTCCCTCGACAATGTTGGGCTTAGTAAAATAGTCGAGACCTCGGATGATTGGATTGCATCACGTACGGGGATTCGTCAACGGCGGTTGGCGTCCCCTGCTGAGTCGCTGGCTAAACTCGCCGCGGCGGCGGCTCAGCAGGCGATCGCCATGGCCAATCTTTCTCCCACCGACATTGATCTGATTCTGCTGGCAACTTCTACCCCTGATGATTTATTTGGCACTGCTTGCCTGGTTCAAGCAGAATTGGGAGCCACTAAAGCGGTTGCCTTTGACCTGACGGCTGCCTGCTCTGGTTTTGTGTTTGGTCTGGTGACAGCGGCTCAATTTATTCGGACGGGGGTCTACCAAAATGTGCTGCTGATTGGAGCAGATGTTTTGTCCCGCTGGCTAGATTGGTCTGATCGTCGCACCTGCGTGTTGTTTGGTGATGGGGCGGGGGCAGTGGTGCTTCAAGCGAACGATCGCGATCGCCTTTTAGGATTTGAGCTCCGCAGCGATGGCACTCAAAACCACTATCTCAATCTGGCATTTCAACCCCAACCGAAGGAAATGGTTGAGGGAGTGACAATTGGCCAGGGCAGTTTTCATCCAATTACGATGAACGGTCAGGAAGTTTATCGGTTTGCGGTTCGGCGAGTCCCTGAAGTGATTGAGAAAGCCTTGTTCCGCGCCAATCTGAGCATCGACGAGGTGGATTGGCTGCTACTGCATCAGGCCAATCAACGAATTTTGGATGCGGTGGGCGATCGCCTTAAAATCCCTCGTGAAAAAATTATCAGCAATCTTGCCAAATACGGCAACACCTCTGCTGCTTCCATTCCGCTAGCACTGGATGAGGAAGTCCGTCAGGGCAAAATTAAGCCTGGCGATACGATCATGTCCTCCGGTTTTGGCGCAGGGCTGACCTGGGGTGCAGCCATTTTTCAGTGGGGGCGTTAGGACCGTAGCCCGATTGGTTAGGACGGAGATATAGCTCCGATCGCTGATCGTAAACATGATACCAATTTAAAAAATGAAGGTTGCAGATGGGGGGCAGAGGTTCCACCCCTGCCCCCCATCCCCAATCTGCCCTGTTCGCTATTTAAATTGGGTATGAGATTAATCGAGTCCTGATAGGTTCACTCATCTGAATGGGGGAGAAAACAGCAGTCCCCCTTTGGTCCAGAGACTATTTTGCCCCCGTGGGAGGTTGAGTTTAGTTTTGGGCCCAAGGTTGCGATCGTACACCTCACCGTAATTGCCCACATGCTTAACGATCCGCACAGCGAAGTCGTTGGTTAACCCCATTCCCTTACCCAGGTCGCCTTCTACACCAAGAAAGCGGCGAACGGTTGGATCGGTACTACTAGCTTTCTGCGTCACATTTTGGGAAGTAATCTCCAGCTCTTCAGCTTCAAACAGGGCAAAGACTGTCCATCTGACAGCATCGCCCCAGGCAGCGTCGCCACTGGCAAGGGCAGGAGCCAGCGGTTCTTTAGACAACACTTCGTTGAGAATCACATGATCCTTAGGTTGGGATTGGGTGGTCCGGCGGGAGATGAGTTGTGAGCGATCGGCGGTCACCCCGTCACAGCGGCCTTGGGCGTAGGTTGCAAAAGTCGTGTTTACATCTTCAAACACAACAGGGGTATAGGGAATGCCCCGCTTTCGCATCTGATCAGTCAGGTTTTGCTCAGTTGTCGTCCCTGTTTGAATGCAGATAGATTTTCCTTTCAGGTCTGCCAGGGTTTTTATGCCGCTGGCTTGCTTTACCATGATTGCCTGACCATCGTAGAAGACAACCGGAGCAAATTCTAAACCGACGGAGGTATCCCGGCTGAGCGTCCAGGTTGTATTGCGGCTGAGCACATCAACCTCACCCGTTTGGACTGCAGTAAATCGCTCCTTGGCGTTAAGATTGCGGAACTCGACCGCATCTGGGTTGTCAAACAGGGCAGCGGCGATCGCTCGACACACATCAACATCCAGCCCCGAATATTTACCATCCTGTCCCACAAAACTAAATCCGGGAAGCTCCCCACTCACACCGCAGACCAGCTTTCCCCGGTTCAAAACGCTTGCCAGTTTCCCCGTCGGCTGTCCTCCTGAAGTTTGGGGAGGTGCCGAACTACTACAGGCAACCAGAGGCAAACTAAGGAAGATTGCCATTAACAACCGGGAACACCATTGCTGCATAGGACGTATCAACTAAAAAACACTTAAAGCAATCCTAAGCCATTATGGTCGGTAGTCAGTGGAGATAGGGCAATAGCCAGTCGTCAGTTTAACGGTTTAGCGGCGATAAAATTCCACAACCTGTTGCTTAATCTTCACATCATAGCTATCAAAAAAATCATGCCCTAA
>JBAUTA010000595.1:0-3841 GCA_049581985.1 Kovacikia sp. | reverse complement strand
AGGGCTTTATGTGAGTATCTTCCTGAGTATTTTCTGGATACTCTGGGCGATTTACTCTCTATTGATTTTCACGTCAATACCCGGCTAAAGTATTCGCGGTATAGGTTGCAGCGAGGAATGACATGATTATTGAGCCGCTTTACCAATCCCATGCTGTGCAACTGATAAATTTGCATTGAATTTAGTTCTACAGGTTCTGGCGACAACACGACCTGTTTGAACATTTGCGCTAGATCCGGGGCTTGTTGCAATGTTGCCAGATATCGCCGTAAATGATGGCTGAAGATGCCTGCTTCTGTAGACGCGGTTTGCAGTAGTTGAGGCAGGGTGATGTTGCCCTGGCTTATTTCGTACAGTGCTAGCCGGACTAAAAAGGGGTGCCCGCCGACTAGTTGCATTAATTGATGATTCTGTGATTCCTG
Organism: Kovacikia sp.; assembly: GCA_049581985.1. Lineage (GTDB taxonomy): Bacteria > Cyanobacteriota > Cyanobacteriia > Leptolyngbyales > Leptolyngbyaceae > Kovacikia. The sequence goes on along the minus strand of JBAUTA010000595.1, from coordinate 3,419 downwards.
CCAATCCAGAGAATGTCGATGGGCTAGCTCCTGGACTTGATGCGGATCGAACTCGCTCAGTTCTACGGGGATGCCTGCATTGAAGGGGGATTGGTTGATATCCAGGGGAATGTAGACTTCGGTGGAATGGGCAATCACCAGCCTTAAGCGTTGCCAAATATCTGAAATCTTGCCTTTTTCGTGCCAGCTTCGCAACAAGCCCAAAAAGTCTTCAACGATTGCGCCATAAGGAAAGAGGCGATCCACATCATCCAAACCCAGCACCAGGGGTGAGTCAATTTTTGCCAGTAAATAGTCCTCAAAATAAGCAGTGCAGTTATCGTTACTGCCGAGAATATCCGTATCCCAATACTGGTGTAATTGATTCTCTACCTCCAGTTGACGACCCACCATCAAACAGAGCCAGCGCAGGAACTTATCTAAATCGGTCAGAATGGCGCGATCAATACTCTGCAAGTCTAAATAGACAATCTGACACTGGTGGTTCTTTGCATAAGACAACAGACGTAACATCAATGAAGTTTTGCCCATCAGTTTGGGAGCTTTAATCCGAATTAATGCCCCCGGCTTTAACACGGCCTCGTAGCAGAGTGACTCAACGTCAGGACGTTCAATGTATAGGGGCGATGCTAATGCCACAGATCCTTCCGGAAACAGCAGATCTAATCCGATCTCAGGCAATTTTTCAGATTGGGAATCAGCACTCCGGCATCTTCTAAGCGCTTCTTTGAAATTTTTCTTGGTGACTCGTTCTCCGATCGCGATCGACAACTTTCTCCACAACTTATTACCAACGTCTTTGTTTAAATATTCAGCGCTATAGCCGTAAGCTTTTGCCATGTCATCATAGGTTTTTTCTTCCCATGACGATTGAAGCACCTTCATCTCAACATCGCTGAGGTGTTGATTCGTCTGGCTGAAAACAGCAGCATCAGCAATCTCTCTAGCATCGAGCCATACCAGATCTAGCTCTAAATCGGTTATGATCGGTTCACCTCTTGCAAGCACTGATTGTCTCCGTGATTTAGGGTATTAACTGTTTACACGGTAATCCTATTCTAAATATGCAGAGTTAGTTTTACTGGTACCCCTGCGGGTAATTCTAGATGAATAGAACCAGTCCAGTTATCAACCACTCCCCCTGGGCTTGGAAAACAAGATACTGTTTCTGGCTTCTGCTCAAGGCTTATAATTCCATGCAGGTTCGGGCAGATTTCTCGCAACATCCCGTATCCTCCGACCCGATAGCTCAGTCAATCGCCGGAAAGCACGTCCAGATACATAGCATTCGACTCCTGAAAAATGCCACGCACACCGCTGATAGAGATGTTGAACACTGGGATTTTCAACTGCCTGCCCTCTGAGATACACGCCGCCCTGCTGCTCAATCTGCGTGGCGATCGCGATCATCAACTGTACCGCTATACCCCGACCTCGATAGCTAGGCTCAACAAACATATCCATCACTTCACCACCTTTGAGACAGTGATGCAGATCGTAAGAAGACTGCCAAGCTGCAAAAGCGATTAGCGGCTGATCCTCCGCTTCTGCAACAATCATTTGAAACTCAGCACCAAAACCATCTTGAGCCAGCTTTTGAGTTGATCCACCCCAAGGGCCATGATAGGTTTCTTGCATATAAGCTGTCAGCAAATTCTCTAGAGCCAGAATGTCATCCGGAGCCGCATTACGAATGTAATAAGGCATGGATACAACCCTCCCCACAATTCACATCTTCGAAGTTGATCAGTGATTGCAGCATTCAGCCACAGGCTTTATTGTGCAAATCCTGTATGAAATTTGCTCTTACCCATCAGGGTACTTTTTGAACGAGCCGCGATCTCCTCACCAGTAATCTCACAACACGGACTCACCAGTAACCTAGCGGCACAACGGTGAAGTTGTGCGGCGGTAGGTAAGCTCGAACTTAGACCAATAACCCCTGTACCGCCCGCACCAACGCAGTGTTAGGCGGTTCAGCGACTATAAGGTTGCTCTAGACTCAAACCCGGAATGATTCGGTAGTGCTTCACATTGAAAGTACAGAGAGTTGCATTGCGTCCAACCGCACAAGCGGCAATCAATGCATCAATTAGGCCGACCTTATGAGACAGATGATAGACGGTGAAATCAGACAAAGCTCTAGCACAGTCAGTTTCGGTAGGCCAAACGATTGGCATTGGTGCCACCATTTGTAGAACTTTACGAACCTGTTGCTTGTTCTGAGCATCCTGAATTAGCTCCATTACGACAAAGCCGGGAATGCTCGGCAGTTCTGGGACGGAGGCAAACCAGGCAAGCGCAGGCGCGTAACTCCGCTGAATGTCAATCATGACATCAGTATCAACAAAGTACATTCTCTCCTAAGCCCGCTCTCGGTTTTCGGCTTGGTTACGCAATTGACGTGCATACTCCTGACTATCCGTAATATCAAGTCGAGAACCAACTACCCCAACGCTTTCCCAGTAAGTTACGAGTTCTACCCCTGTCTTGGGAGGGTTTTGCAGAAAAGGGCGAAAGGAGAGAACACGAAGAATATATTCTGACAAGGGCAATTTGAGCTGGGAAGCCTCGGCAGAAAGCTCATTCTCTAGCTCCGATGGTAAATCCAAGGAGATAGTCATAACACCCAGCTCCTGTATAGCTTGCATTTAGTAGACAACGCCATGATTATTTTCGGCGCAACTCTGGCAGATGTCATCATTATGCATCCAACCACGAGGATTACGCTCCCCACACTCGTGGCAAATTTGAAAATATTACTTGTTTTGAAGAATTGCTTGAATTTTGAAATCTACTTCCTGAGGTGAGGAGGTTTGTGGGAGTACGGAGACTACTGTCCAACTAGATACAGGTTCATGAGGGTGTGACCAGGATATACCGCGAATAAGGAGATGAAACAAAGACTTCCTTCCATAACCGCCGCACGATTACCATTTCTCCACTGATAGGGACCTCGCAGGGATCTCGGCGAAGCTCCCAATTCAGACCAAGTTGCACATTTTGCTTGTCCAACTACACCTTCTTGATAGGAACCTCCACTTAAAAACCACTGATTACCACGCAAACTAACCCTAACGACTTCAGCACCACCCATAAACTTGCCCTGAACTGCCGTTAGCCAGCATACTCCCTGATCTAGGCTCATCATGGGTTGTGATCGCTGCCCCTGCCCCCATTCGTATGTTTGGATTGCCCAAGCTGGTTGCTCAATGAGGCAGACAGTGCTTAGAATCACCGATGGAAAAATAGATTTTTGAACCACTTGCAAAAGATTTTTAGTTTGCAACTTCATTAGGGTCACCTTTTCAGAGTATTTCGAGTCCGATCAGAGGCGTTGCTGAATCCTGGGATGAATGGCAGCATACGCCCTCACCCTAGCCCTCTCCCAAAGGGCGAGGGGACATAACTTTCGGCTC
>JBAUTA010000594.1:0-8250 GCA_049581985.1 Kovacikia sp. | reverse complement strand
TTTCATGACCACTAGAGATCAGCCCCCCCTCGACGTTCGAGAGGCTTTCTAGATGCAATACCTGCTTGATACCAACATTTGCATTTATCTGATTAAGCAAAAACCTCCCAAGGTATTGGCGAGATTCCAAACCCTTGCCTTGTCAGATATTGGTATTTCTTCTATCACCTAGCGGAATTAGAATATGGCGTTTGCAAGAGCCAACAGCAAGAGAAAAATCGTAGTGCCTTGATGCAATTTTTAATCCCTTTGGAAATCGTTGAGTTTGGTCATTAAGTGAGGCATTAGTCTAGCTTTCTACGCTGTCAATTTATTTCTCAGAAAATCAACAGAAAGAAATTATTAATGCTTTCAGAGTAGTAGAACAATCTGTATCACAGGACTTGGCAAGTTACGGGCAGGGAAATGTCAACCCCTGCTGGGTAAGCGTTTTTAAAAGCTTGTCCTAAATTGAGTCTTGCAAGATTGGAATACACTCTGCTAGCTGATATTCCTATTCTGTCCTTATCCCTTGTATTCTCCTACTCCCTACCCCGTTGCTGCTGCATTGTGGCAAGCATCTGACGCAGTTCCGGGTTGGCGGGTTGCAGTTTGAGGGCTTGTTGGACGGCTGCGATCGCCTCCGGATAGCGTTGCATAGTATTCAGCGTTCTGCTCTTGAGAATCCAGGCGACGGTGAGGGTTGGGTCAATTTGGATAGCTCGATTCAGGTCTGTGAGAGCCTCCTCGTAACGCTGCAGTTCGTAAAGGGCTTTGCCGCGTCCGGTGAAGGCATCGGCAAAGTTGGGATTGATTTGTAATGAGCGGTTGTAGGAAGTGATTGCCTCTGAATAATTTTGCAAATTTCGGTTTAGCAAATTTCCGCGCATATACCACAGCACATAGTCATCGGGCTTCACTTTGGTTGCCCGATCGAAGGATCCGAGGGCTGCCATATAATCATTTAAGGTCACCAGCAACACGCCCCGATCGCGCCAAACATTGTAGAAGTCAGGTTTCAACTGAATTACGCGGTCATAGGAGGCAAGCGCTTCGTAGGGCTGTTTCATGGCAAACAAGACATTGCCACGCTCATACCAGGCAGGATAAAAGTTGGGCTTTAGCTGCACCGCCTGGTTGAGGGCAGCAAGGGCTTCCTGCAAGCGACCTACCCGATAGAGTTGATTGCCTTGATTCGTCCAGTCCGTGGCATCGACCTTGTTCGGTAGGGGAGTTGGATCGAGAAAGGGACGAATGGAATCTACCTGCTGGGGGGTGGTTTTAGCGGGAGGAGAATTCTGGATATTCAGCGCCAGGTTCAGTCCGGTTTGGGGCAACAATCTTAGAAAGGTCGAAATCGGAATCCCAGAACTAAACCCTCGACTGACTCTGGTAGTTCCTCCTTGTTTCGTATCTGGGATTTCTTCGGCTTCTGATCGACCGTGAATTCCAATGACGCGACCGTCTGTGTCCAAGATCGGTCCCCCACTCATTCCCACGCGCGTAATATTGCTGTAAAAGAGGCCATACCCATCGCGGCTGAGTCCTTGCGTCAGGGAGATCTCAAATTCCTGATTTGCCAGCAGTCCAGCGGTGAAGCGGTGTGTGCGAGCTCCGGTTTGGCTATCTTTAAGCCAACCGGAGGTGAAGACATTGCGAAATCTGGCATCGTATTGGTAGGTTGCCAGGGGGGCGATCGCATAGTTGCGGTTACTGCTAAAAGTCACCAGTGCCAGATCCACATTTGCCAGCTTTGTGACCGTGCGGTAGTCCACGGGATAACTGGCTCCATCGGGGGTGACGATCGTGTACTCATCTTCAGTTGCAATTACATGCCGCGCCGTTAAGACCGTGTAAATATTTCCGGCACGGGAGATGATAAAGCCCGATCCTGGATTTAAACCATCGATTAAGACTGTAGTCTCCCTGGCGATTTGATTCACCTGAGAGGCTGTCAATGCAGTTGCAACCTGCGGCTGGATCAGGGCGATCGTCGCTGCTCCGATTAAGACTACCGGAACTTGATTGAAGCCAAGAGTTCGCATCATAACAGTTTAGGGAGAGGGGGCGAGATGGAGAGGGTGAGGGGGAGAGAGGGGAGAGAGGGGGAGGGGAAAATTTCTAAACTCAAAACTCAAAACTCAAAGCTCTTCCCTTAACTCTCCACTTCCTGACACCTATTCTTCACTACACACTTCCTGACGATTGATCGGGACTGATAGCGACATTTGGGTGAGCGGTGCCAGGCAAACGAAGGTAGTAATTGGAATTGCCCAGCTAGCACGGGCGATCGCTGTTTGCAATGGGGGTAGCGGTTGGGAGCCATCCCGAAATACGTAGGGGGTGCCCCAGATCGGATAGGCATGCAGACCGTTAATACCCACTACTTCACCTTGACGGTTTAGCAATGGCCCTCCGCTCATTCCCTGGCGAATCAGGTTTGTATAGCCGATGCGATATCCCCCAACAAATGCCCGATTGGACAAGAGAGAAATTTGCCCACTTGTGAAAACAAATTCGGTGGCAGGAGAGGGGGCGACCTCTGCCGAAAAACCTGCTGCAAAAACCTCTTCGCCAACAGCAAGCTTTCCTGAAGAATTCAATGAAGCAACGGCATAGGGTTCAGGGCTGGAAAACTGAAGGATTTCCAAATCATTTCCCAAAAAATGATCCCGGTGCTGAAATTGGGAACCATCCAGTAACTCAGCGGGATAAATACGATTGTCTGGAGTCTGAATCCAATAGGGTTTTCCTGGATTTAAGACATGATGGTTTGTGAGCACACTGTAACGCTGCCCCTGCTGCTGAACCAGAATACCCGATCCCCAACTATTTCCCGTCATCACTTTAACCGTGATCGATTTCGCTAGCGAATAGAGGGATTTCGGGGTTGTCTCTTTTGAAACAGCTAGCGAAGTCGATGCTAAAAACTCCCTTTTGTGATCGGCTTGCAGCGGCTGAGGCTCCTTCCATAAAGGGGGCACTCTTAGCTCAGTTAATTGGCTCCAGCAAGCAACCAAGGCTAAGAAATACCAGTCCATACTGCAAAGCTCCCGCAGGAAAGGGATAAGAAAAACACTGGCAGATAAGCTTGGTGAACCAGAGATTTCTGCCAGTGTTTTGGGGTTTTATAGGCGTAGACATACTGGTTAGGACGGGGTGCAGGGGTGAGAGGCATTGCCTATTGCCCCCTGACACACCTCCTTGCCAGAGGGAGGCTGACAGGGGGCTGAGCTGTCGCGTTCACCCATTAAATGGGATCCCATGGATCGCTATAGCTGGGATTGGGATCTGACATCATTCATATATTGCTTGATGTCAATATATTGACGAGACTCGCTTTCGTACAGAGATCCAGAAGCACCCGCCCGCACATCAAACAGTTGTTGAATCACACGACTTGCGTTTTCATCTGGTTTTAGGGTGAACAGAACCCCCGTGCAGGGACCGCCGATTTGGCTAGCTACGCACACCACTGGCAACCGATTAACGATTCCAGTCGTGACATAATTGAGCCGTCCCTGTCTATAAAACAAATCAAATCTGCCCGAAACTTCCTGGCAACGGGTTTCAGGATCGTAGCCAGATTGCGCGAAATAATGGGAAACCCAACGGACGATCGGCAGGGTGCCACCAGAAGTAGCCGCAAAAGTGGTAGGTCGGTTGTGCCGATCTCTATCACAGAAAAAGCTATCCGAGGCGATCGGAGGCTTCACCATGGGTGGCTGAGCTTGACCACAGGGCATACCCATTTGACAGTTATTAACGGGTTTTTGTGGATAGACCGGAGGCTGACCACAGGGGGTGCCGCTTTGAGGTGGACAGTGACCACCTGGATGATGAGGGTAAACAACCGGAGATGGCGTCGGTTTGACAACCGGCTCTCTCCGTTCAGAACAATTCGGACTTGTGTTGTCTGTGGGACAGGCTTGACTGGGCTTACTAAGGGAAGCGGTTGCGCCCAGGGCAAAGGCTCCGATGGCGAACAACTTCAGGCATTGTTGCAGTTTCATACTTGCTTTCAATCTCCGCGTTCATACAGGTTATGAGCGTTACTGATTGAGCTGTGATTTAGATACCTTTGGTGACACTGGGTGTGGAACTAAATCACTATCCTGATCAGCAACCCCCGTTCCATTTATCCGCACGTCTAGAGGAATTCCGGATAAAACCCGCTAGAAGTTTGTTTTTTAACAGTTGTTTAAGTATAGAAATTTGAAGGTTTAAATTTTAAATTGCCCATTTGGGGCTGAAAAACTTTCCAGGCAAAGCTTAGGGGAGGTTTCCTCCCGTTTGTCAGCACGGTGCTAGATAAACCAATACCCAGTAGCACTTTACACAGCTTCCTGCGTGCTAAGTAGGTCGGCCTCATGAATGGGCAGAAGGGGATTGGGGGCACAACCTCCAGGCAAAGGGTTTCACCTCCTTCACCTCCCCTTGCAATCCGTCAGGATAGATTGGAGGGGTAACTCAAATCCACAAAACCTATTTTTAGGATGGTTTGAGGGTTTTTAACCCTGCAAAACAGTTTTGACAGACCACTGCCATCTCTAGTTCAATGACGTCCAGCCACTTAGAGGGTTGAACTGCGGTTGAAGGGATCTTTTTCAGAGTGCCTAATTTTTCAGCCGCTTTAAGTAATCCCAACCGCGTTGGGGCCAGACTTGTTTCCCTGTTTTTGCGGCAATCCAGCGAGCAACTTTAGGGCCTGACCAATTTCCCCCCTCTGCTGGAGGGCTTTTTAGAAGCTGGCGCAATTCCTGTTGTTGTTCCGGGGTCAGGAGCGATCGCGGCGATGGTTGGCGTCTCTGACTACGATTTTGAATCGCAGAGGGTCCCTCGCGGTTATAGCGCCGGACAATTTCCTTAGCATAGTCATAGTTCAAGCCAACGACTTGAGCCGCTTGTTTAATGGTCCACCGTTGAGAAATCAGATGGAGTAAATGCCAGCGGCGGGCTTCCGTCGTATCTTGAGCTTGACGGTAAAGCTGTTTCAGTTCTTCGACCGTCAGGTGGGGATTGAGGTGGGCTTTTGGTGGCATGCCCTCAAAGAATATATTCAGGGCGTGCAATGTCGTAGTAGGCGTAGTGATAGCCCGGATAGGTTTGACGGCTGACCTGATTTCTGACAGAACTGTAGGAATTGTCAACCGGAGCTTCGTAGGTGGGAGTGGTATCAACGGGGTAAGCCGTTACCTCGTAAGCCTGGCTGGGCTGGCTGATAACACCCGTAGCCCCAAGGGCGATCGCCGTTGCTGGAATCACGGTTTTTGCAGATAGGAATTTCATAGCAAGTTCAATAAAGGAAAGTCAGTACAATTCATTTATCTGAAAAAATCCGGAGATCTCCGGATAAAAGTCTGTTGATTGCATAAAAATTTACCTTGTCCTACCAACGGATATAGCCATAGCCCTATGGGTTAGGACGGGGTGCAGGGGTGGAATCCCTGGCTGGGGGCAACGCCCCCACGGACTTTTAACCATTCCTAACGGAAATCCGTGCGGGACATCGGGTTATCGGGATTCAGCTCTGGAATGGGGGAATTTGGCAGTAAAAGCGATGACCGATCGATCCCCGGATAGGCAGGCGTAGATAGGAGGTCGCGATCGGTTACCGCTGAAACTGGTTGAGCGGTCCCAGCTTTCTTGCCAGCCTGCTGGCGTTGTTTTACCTTATATTCAGCAATTTTGTCCCGTGCCTGGGCATAGGCATCGGTGCCAATGGGAACTTTGCCCAACGTTGCCAGCGCACCTGGGAAATTCTTCTTACCCGCCTGCTCAGTTGCTGTTTTCAGCCAGTAGTTTGCCCAGGCATTGAGCTTGTCGGTATACTCAGCGGTTTTTTCCTGAACTTTGCTATCTAGAGGCGTTCCAGGGGGAATTTTCCCTAGAGAGGCCAATGCGCCCTGGAAGTTATGGGCGATCGCCTGACTATAAGCCGTTGCCAACCAGTTCTCTGCCTGATTTCTTTGCTTCTGGGTGTACTCTTGAACTTTTTCCTGGGCTTTGGCATAAACAGTAGTGCCCTCAGGAATTTTCTGGAGGTGCACGAGCGCCCCCCGAAAGTCCTGAACAATGGCGCGATCGTAAGCTCTTTGAAGATGAACGACTGCCTGAATTTGTTGCTTTTCAGAGTACTCGCGGATTTTTTCACTGGCTTTGGCGTGAATAGGTGCGACTTCGGGAATTTGCTTCAGCCTCACTAAGGCTCCGCCAAAATCCCCGACGATCGCCTGATCGTAGGCGGCGTGAAGCGTTTTCTCCGTCTCAACATTGACCTTATCCGTTGCCTGCTGCACCATACTGGCTGCCTTCTGCTTCCAGGGGTCAACTTTGGGCAATTCCTGGGCCAGCCGCAACACCTCTAGCCATTTTCCCTGATTAAACGCCTCTTCCATTGCCTGAAATTGGGAAACGCCCTGCTGCCAGTTTTTTTGCCAGCGCGAGATCGCTGCACGGGCAGGTTTGTAGGCCTTGCTGTTGATCGAGATGGACTCTGCCAAGCTAATTGCCTGCGGTAGTTGACCTGACTTGTACTGTTTGGTTGCGGTTTCCAGAACTTGAATCCCCTGATCCGACTGGTCAGGAGGATTGACTAATACCACATATCCACAGACCGTTGCTGATAACACTGCACCAACCCCTACTCCAACGAGCAAGGAAGTTCCAGCGGTTTCCGCAGTTGAGATTGCCTGTTGCAATTGCGGCAGGCTGGAGGAAGAGTCTGCCTGGACAACGGGATAGATCACTGAACCTGGTTCAGCCGTGTTTAAGGAATAGTTGACAGGATGATTCCAGGCATGTCCTTCAGCTACCGTGTGAGTTTTCTGGAGCAAAAGATGCAAAGCATCCAAAGCATCTATGGCAGAGGCATAGCGCTGGTTATAGTTATGCCGCACCATGCAGGACAGGATCTCGATTAGCCCGTCGTGGAGATCGGAACCGGAACTTTTACAGTAGGACTGCCAGCAGATCTCCCCAGTTTCTGGATCCACCGGAAATAGCATTGGATGAACTCCTGTGAGTGCCTGAATTGCAATCATGCCGATCGCATAGACATCGCTGGCAGGATAGGGCATTCCCTGGATTTGTTCGGTGGGTTGGTAAGCCTGACTGGTTGTCTCGATCGGCAAACCTGACTGCTCATGCAATGACATCAGAGCTAGATGGATCTGCTTAATGCTGTCAAAATTGACCAGCACCAACCTGCCATCCTGCACTCGTCGCAGCAGATTATCCGGTTTGAGGTTACCGTGCCGAATTCCCTGACTATGGACAAATGCCAGGGGATCAAGACACTCCAGCAGCAAATGGGCCACCTGATCTTCACTCCAGGACTTCTCAGGGTGCAGTTCGATGCTGAGGGGATAGCCGCTGACAAATTCCTGGACCAGGTAAAACCCCTGCTGATCCTCAAAACAAGCGAGGAGTTGGGGCACCTGATCGTGATCCGCCAGCTTTTCTAACAGCGCCGCTTCTCTAACAAACAGGTGCCTGATGGCGTCTTGATATTCAGATTCAATGTCGATCGGTTTAATGTGCTGAATAATGCACTGGGGTTGGCTTGGGCGACGGGTATCCTGGGCTAGATAGGTCTGCCCCCAGGCTCCGGTGCTCAAAATTTGGAGTAATCGGTACCGCCCGTCGAGCAGTTCCTCCAACTCCAAACAGTTCATTTCATCACGAGATAGCAAATTTGACATCAGAGTACTCTCGGTATATCGGCTCAGGAATCGCTAGAGTTTCGATATACTAATCCCTTCTGCGATCGCCACCCGATCTCCGGAATCACCCCTTAAAATTTTATATCTATTCGTTGCGAATTTCCCCGTGGCGGAAAATTAGGAAAGAGGGAGAGAAAGGGTATGTTCATTCAAATTCTTACTCTCCCCCATCCACTCTCCCATTCATCCACTCTCCCACCCACCCATCCACATTCAAAATCGATATCCAAATCCAAATTGCACCTTGACTGGCAAGGTTTCTTTAATATTGGGATGATTGACTTGATATTGAGCATCTCCGTAGATCACAATCTTTTCGCTAACCGCGGCTTCTGCACCTGCGGTAACAATCACGGCGTTTTGATTCGTTAGATCTGAAGTTTTGTCTTTGGAGTTGGCGAAGGAATAGCCTGCGCCAGCGTAAATATTGGTGTTACGGGCGATCGCCAGATCGTAGGAAAGGATTGGCTGAACGACACTAGATTCAGGGCTGACAAACAGCTTACCCCGCAAAGAAAAGGGGAGATTTCCCAGATCAACCCGTCCC
>JBAUTA010000593.1:0-1522 GCA_049581985.1 Kovacikia sp. | reverse complement strand
GTTTATAACCCTCCAATTCCTTAAACTCCGACCATACCCAGGACTGCATAAAACTCCCCGTTGGGAATGATTGAATTAAGTCATCCCAGGGGGTGCGATCGGCCAAGGTGAGCGATCGGATCTTCAGAAAATTAGATTGAGCTAACTGGGAATTAAGCAGGGAGGTCATACTCTTTTCACCTTATTCCCCATCCTCTGGATGGCGATAAAGCGCCCATAGCCACATGCCACCCATGATCATGGTCCAAAATCCAAGCCAACCAAAGGAGCCGTCGCCATCGCTGTAATAGGTTCCCCCGCCTGAAGAACTGCCATAACTTCGACTACCCCCACCCCAAAATCCTTTGGCAAAGACCGCATCTGGAGCCGTTAAATTTGCCATGATCAGGCTCACAGCCAGGATTGTAATCAGTTCACCCGTATGTTCAGAAATATAGGTGAGCGGTTGCCCCTGCTTGATCTTTTGCTGCAATTGTTTGAGGTCACGGGCAAGTTGAGGTGGCAATTCTTGTGCCCGTTCTAACAGGCTGGAGATTAACTGGCTGGCATTGATTTCTTCTAACAGCGATTTCAAGTATCCTGCCCATTCTTGAGTCATTTTAGGGCTGTGATACCGATGCTGAACCGGAATGAACTGTTCTGCATTTAAGGAGGCCGGAGTGGAGTCTGGGGATTGCTGGAGATGGGTTAACCAGACTTTTACCATGGAGTCCAATTGCATGAAATCCACGGTTCCAATCAAGCCCGTTCCACTTTCTTGCCTATCTAAGAAGTCGATCACCCTTTCGTTCTCAGAATCCGCGATCGCCTCAACCGCTTCTAAGGAAAGTTGGGGATTTAACAGGTAATAGAAGAGCTGGGGACATTCCAGGGTATGAATATTGACTGTATGACGATGGGTGGCAATTGTCATGCGAATTTTGAACGCTTCTAGCCAGGATTTTGATTGCAATCCCTGGATCTCGGAAGGCAGGGTAATTGTCTCTATTTCGGCGCGGCCGATCGCCGTTGAAGCAGCAAGCAAGAATCCCCAATCGCCATACCCATGCCGCTGGAACGAGGGAATGGCAACCTGTAAAGGTTTGGCATCCAGCCCCGCTGCTAACAAGGTTTGGTACAGACACCAAAAGCCGAGGGTCCGCTGCTCTGGGGAGACGCCGTTTGTACTCATGACCCCAGTTGGATACAGCACTCGCCGCACCTGTTGAAACCATTCGCGGCTGTAGACGTGGGTATCTTCAGAACGGGCTGGAAATGTGAAATCCCCAATCACAACGTGGTAGCAGGCATCGGGCAGATGGGAGATAAACTCAAAGGCATCCTGGGTGTGGACCGTCACCCGACTGCCTCCCAACGCGGTTTTTCGTTCCCCAAGCAGACTGCCCCGGTTATAGGGTTTAAAGACGGTTCGGCCCAATTCCAAAACCGCCGGATCGTAGTCTACCAGGGTGATTTCGCTGACCTCAGGAAAGCGTAATGCATCCCGCGCCGCCAGCCCATCCCCACCGCCACAGATCAGCAC
>JBAUTA010000592.1:0-17643 GCA_049581985.1 Kovacikia sp. | reverse complement strand
GGGCATATGTTCTACACCTGGGATGACTCCCGTCAGAAATGGTTTGCAGAGATGCAAGCTTTCTTTGCTGCCCTGACCCCTGACTCCTGAGCTGGATTACTGGCTGACTTAATGACGCACCTCCTGCCTGGTCTGTCCATCCTGATCGCGCCAGAAGACAATGGAGTCGTTGATGGGCTGAAGCTGGGTGCCAGGGTAGTAAAAGCGGAGAATTTGATCGCTGGCCCAGCCCAATTTCCCCAGATGATAGGAGCCTGTCTGACTTAGACCCACTCCATGCCCCAGGCCACCGCCCACAAAGGTATATCCTTTTAACGATCGGGTCTGATCGTAAATCGATTCTAGATAGAAAAGCGTGCTGTCAGGTTCTTCAAACACCTTGCGAACGTCATCCTTTTGGAGCTTGACGAGTCCCCGATCGGTTGTGATCGTTAATTCTAAAACTCGTCCCGCCAGCGATCGGCGGGTCACCTGCATTTGCTGAATCGTTTTGAAGTTTGCCAGGGAACTCTTTTGACTAACCAGATAGACTCTTAGTTCCCGGTTCAAGTCTTCCAGGCGACTTTGAAACCGCCAGCGAAACATTTCCTCCTTCTCTTCGTTAAATCCCTTTTTCTGGCTGATAAAGCTGCGGAAATTTTTCTCATCCGCCAAACTCTTACGCGACAAATCCCAGGACATCCCAACGGAATCTACTATCGCTCGTAGATAAGGGCGTTCTGGGCCATACCAAACATCATTGAACGGTGCGGTCACACCGCCCGTGCTGGAGGAATAAACCGCATCAACCAGTTCATTTTGATAGGTCAGCACCAGTCCCTTTGTCGCCGCGATCGCCCGATCCGTTGTGGGATCTGCCCCGGTTAGACCGTAATAGACCTGACATTGGGTATCGGCGCACAGTTCGTAATCATCAATCGAAAACCGCCGCAAATTTCGCAGCGCATAGGTTCGCGCCAGAATTGCCTGGACTTCCAGCACCGACTGAGCTGCAAAAGTCCCAATCTCATGGGGCACAACTCCGCGCAAATAGGTTTCTATAGGCACCTGATTTACCAGAGTATAAGTGCCATAGGCATTCGGCTGGAGCCGCAAACTTCCCGCATAGAGGCGACGGCTTTGCTCCCTGCTCGTCAGGTTTAGCTGGATCACTCCCCGCCCAGAGGAAATTTCTACCCGATCGCGGGTGTAACGATAACCATTTACCACAAACGAGGCGCGTGGCTGTTGCCGCAACACCTGGGTATCCACAAAAGCCGCTTGAATTCCCTCAGCCTGCAAACTCTGGACCAACAACCGCCGCAATAGAGGAGTGCTATACACATCTCGCTTAGCCCAAACCTGCCAGCGATCGGGTTGGGCAATTTCCACCGGAATTCCCTTAGCACGCCAGCTATTCGCGCTATCCTCAGCGCTTTCAAAACTGCGATGGGTGCTTAGAACGACACGTTCCTCAACCTTAGGTTCCGACAAAGGCTGCATGACCAGATCAAATTTGACCACGTTTCCCGTGACCGTTTGCAGATTGCCCTTGGTTTGAAAGCGCAGGGTCAGCCGATCGCCCGCCCCTGCTTGCAACGTCAGTGAATCTTTAGGCTTCCGTCCAAAACGCTGCACTATCCCAATCTGAAGCTCAAGTTCCTTGTTTTGACGACTGGTAACAGAGCCAGACTCCGTCGCCCCGATCAGAAGAAAGGCTGCTGCCAGCGCTGTGGGAAGCAAGGGCTTGACAGAGATTGCCACCCAAGGAGAGAAAATCCGTTTTTTTTGAAATTGCAAAAATAGCAAAGCAATCTACCTGAAGGATGATCTGGTTTTTATTACTTTCTGTCTAAAGGCTGGTAGACCTGCCAGGACAGAACTTCTAATCTAGAACGGTTGGATACTGTATGAGAGCAGTCGCTCACTAGCTCTGGCTGCTAATCAGGATTCAGACTAGGCAGCTTGTTTGACTAACTTTCCCCAAAAAGGTTTCCCAATCATTAAACTCTATATTTTCAAAATAGTCTCTGCTAAAACTTTTGTTTTTGCCTGGAAGTCATGGGTCAGCCGACCTGATGAATTGTCAGAAGGGTGTAGGATTACCCTTCTGACTGGAGGTGAAACCCCACACCCTACCTGCAACCCTAATTGTTCAAGTTGGCATCCCCCGATCAGATAGTTGCCAGATCGAAGTCATAACGAGTATGATTTAGGGGTAGCGCATTAAATCAATCCGTATGGCTAGGGTAGAAAACATTCCCATTCACAAGATTCGCCGACCCTTGTTGCGGCAAAACGATCAGGCAAAAGTTGCTACGCTGATGCAGTCCATTCAAGAGATTGGGTTGCAGGAACCAATTGATGTTCTGGAAGTGGATGGCGAATTCTATGGTTTCTCCGGTTGCCATCGGTATGAAGCCTGTAGCCGACTAGGCCATGAAACCATTCGTTGTCGGGTTCGCCGTGCCCCCCGATCTGTTTTGAACATGCACCTGGCGTAGAAAATGGGCCTGGCATGTTCTGTGCCTGGCACAGAACATGCACCTGGAACCCCAAAAGATGAGAGGTAAAGGGAAAGGGACGGCAAATCAGGGGTAGGGGAGAACGTTTTAGCCTTTAGCTTTTCTGTCCTTTGCCCTCTGCCTTCTCTCCTTTACCCTCTCCTAACTACCACTGATTACTTACCTACTAGAGGATTTATGACAATTCAAACCCCAATCATGCCAATTAACATCGGGATTGATGAAAAAGCGAGAGGAGAAATTGCTGATGGGCTTTCTCGCCTCCTGGCTGATACCTACACGCTTTATCTCAAAACCCACAACTTCCATTGGAACGTGACAGGGCCCATGTTCCAAACTTTACACCTGATGTTTGAAGGCCAATACACAGAACTGGCTGCTGCCGTAGATTTGATTGCTGAGCGGATTCGAGCGTTGGGCTTCCCCGCCCCCGCTACCTACGCTGAATTTGCTCGTCTCAGTTCGATCGGCGAACCCTCTGGCATTCCCAAGGCTGAGGACATGATTCGTGAACTGGTTGCAGGACAGGAAGCGGTTGTTCGGACCGCCCGATCGGTCTTTCCGCTCGTTGATCAGGCCAATGATGAACCCACCGCAGACCTGCTAACCCAACGCATGCAGGTCCATGAAAAAACTGCCTGGATGTTGAGAAGCTTGCTGGAATCATAGTTCTGTACTGCAAGGTTTGGGTTTTGAGTTTTGGGGCTGTTGCAGCTATTCTTTAACTCGACACTCAAACCTTTGAACTCAAGCTTTTATATTCTATGTCTGAAGATTACACCCCCTCGTTGCGACAATTGATGCAACGGGAGGGTTTTTTTAGTTTTAGGGCGCTCAGCCAAGCCGCAAAGGTGTCGGAAAAGCAGGTGATGCAGTTACGACGAGGCACGATCGCCCAAATGCGCCTGGAAACCCTGCTGAAATTGAGCCAGACCCTAGGGATATCTGTTTCTGAGCTATTAGAAACATTCTCACAGCCTGAAGCTCCCCACCCCCCACCCCCCCAAAAACTGCCTGAGCTGTCTGAGTTGCAACAGGAGTACACCCGTCTTCAAGCAAGGCTAACGCAGCAGAAACAAGACCTCTGGCAGGAGTTTCAACAGTCTAGCTTGCAGGTTTTGGAATCGCTTCTATTACAATTGCCCACAGCCGCCTACGCTGCTCAACAAAATCCCCAGGCTCCGGCTGTCAGGTTACTACCGTTGTTGAAACCTTTAGAGCACTTATTACACGAGTGGGGTGTGGAGCAAATTGCTCCAGTTGGGGTCGAAGTTCCCTACGATCCCCAACTACACCAGCTTATGGAAGGAAGCGTTGAAGTCGGCGATCGCGTCAGGGTTCGCTATACCGGTTATCGCCAGGACAATCGGCTGCTTTACCGGGCAAAGGTAAGCCCGGTTAGCTGATCAATCAAATTAATCTCGGCGCATTAGCAGCAGTTGAATTAATTGCAGAACGGCATAAAGCGCTGTTGCCACATAGGTAAACGCAGCCGCATTTAAAACCTTGCGAGCAGCCCGGTTTTCCTCGCCCTGCAAAATCCCATATTGATTAATCAACTTGAGGGCCCGACTGGATGCATCAAATTCAACCGGCAGTGTCACGACATGAAACAGAATGACTGCCACAAACAGCGCAATCCCAATATTGATAAAGATTCCACCCATACTGCCCAGGAAAATCCCAGCAATAATCAATAGGGGACCAATATTTGACCCCAGGTTGGCGGCAGGAACCAGCGATGCTCGGATATTCATTGGTTTATAACCCTGCACATCCTGCAAAACGTGACCACATTCATGGGCTGCGACCGCCGCCGCCGCCAGGGAAGTAGAACCAAAAACAACTTCAGATAACCGTACAGCTTTAGCACCGGGATCATAGTGATCAGTCAACTGTCCCTGCACAGGTTCAACCCTGACGTTGTCTACACCCATCTTTTTAAGAATAGTTTTTGCAACTTCAGCACCGGTCATACCCATCTGAGAAGCAACCTGGGAGTACTTGTCGTAGGTGTGCTGAACTCGGTGTTGTGCCCAGAATGTTAAAACGATGCCCGGAATCAAAATTAGATAGGACGGGTGGAATAGCATACGTTTGTTTAGTTCAAGTTGGTGAAGAGACTACGCTTGCCAGGATTCGTGCGATCGCCAGCACTTTTATTTTAGACTTCCTAAAACGCTGCCATCTACTGATACCAGGTTAAAAAATAAGGCTTCCACCCCTGTCCCCCTTCTATCGGGCGGGTTTGCTTTTCACCCTAGCTTGCTTTTCACCCTGGCATGAAGGAATATTTTTTCGGATAAAAGGAGATTTCCGATTTGGGCAATGTAAACTTACATTAAGTAGTTTTGATATTCCCCTACAATGTTCCGCCGATCCCTCCTCCGCCTGCTGCTGATCCTTTGTTTCGCGTTCCTTGCCACGTTCAATTTCACCCCGATCGCCCAGGCTATGGGAGGCGCACAACCTGCACTAAATCAACCTGCACCTGAATTCACCTTGCCTACTAATACAGGCGATGGCACTATCTCCCTGGCGGATTACCGGGGAAAATGGGTGGTTGCCTATTTCTATCCCAAAGACTTCACCTCGGGTTGCACCCTGGAAGCCCGCAGATTCCAGCAAGACATGCCCAAATATTTGCGTCGAAACACCCAAATCCTTGGCATCAGCGTTGATTCGGTCGATTCCCATGCTGAGTTCTGTGATTCAGAAGGACTTAAGTTTCCCCTTCTGGCAGATACCGATGGGTCTGTCAGCCAGGCCTATGGTTCCTGGATGGGCGTTGTTTCCCTGCGTCACACCTACATCATCGATCCCAAAGGAAACCTGCGGACAACCTTTACAGGTGTGAATCCCGCCATTCACAGTGCAGAAGTGTTGGAAGCCCTGGATCAGCTTCAGGCGAGCGGCGTGACGGGGTAATCCCAATCTATTGGATGCTTGGAGTCCTCTATGGGAGTGATAGGCTAGAAAGGCGGGGATCGCGGTTTCAGACTGGGTAATTTGGATCTTGCTTCTCCTGAGCTGTACTCCAGCTACGATCGCATCAGATGTTATAGCCGTAGCCATATTGCTTAGGGCGGGGTAGTGAAACCTTTGGCTGGGGGCAACGCCCCCACTTCCCCTTGAATCCTCTGTCCTAATCAAACTGGCAATAGCTATACATCGATTACCCGTACCTATTCTTTTACGGATTCATTTTCCTATAGGCTATGGCTGCTCTGTCTTCTGCCTCCGATGAATGGCAACATCACTTCATTCAAACAAATCAGATTCGCTTACATTGCGTTACCCAAGGAGAAGGGGAACTGGTGATCCTGCTACATGGATTCCCTGAGTTCTGGTATTCCTGGCGATTTCAAATTCCGGCGTTGGCCCGTTACTTTAAGGTAGTTGTTCCCGATCTGCGGGGGTATAACGATTCGGATAAACCCAATAGTGGTTATGACCTGGATACCCTGAGCGCAGACATTAAAGGATTAATCGAAAGTCTGGGCTATGCCCGTGCCCACATTGTTGGACATGACTGGGGAGGCGCGATCGCCTGGCATCTGGCCCAAAAATTTCCCCAATCCCTCAATCGGCTGGTGGTTATCAATGCGGCTCCCGCTCAACGCCTGGTTCAGGAAATGGTGAGCAATCTAGACCAATTGCGGCGAAGCTGGTACGTCCTTGCATTCCAGGTTCCCGGCATCCCGGAGTGGCTGATTCAGCAAAATCTGAAGGAATTTGTCAAGCGGCTATTTCAAGAGCAGGCAGTCCGCAAAGGTGCCTTTTCTTCAGAAAATACCCAGATCTACCAGACGGCTCTAGAAAAACCTGGTGTTCTGTCTGCTGCCCTTAATTACTACCGCCAGATGCTCTCCCCCTGGCACTGGCTAAAGGACTGGGGACGCACCCTCAATCCCATTACGGCACCGACCTTAGTGCTTTGGGGAGAAGACGATTCGTTCCTGAGTCAGACACTTACGAAAGACTTAAACCAGCTGATCCTGGCACCCTATGAGCTAAAACTCATTCCCCACTGTGGTCACTGGGTGCAACAGGAAGCGCCACAAACGGTAAACCGGGAACTACTGGCGTTTTTGCGCCAATCATCCTGAGCCAGGAACTGCCCAGTGGATCAATCATCCCTGGGTAATCCTATTTAGGCAAGGATGGGAAAACCGGGGAGGATGACTGGGTGGGAGGATGGGAATTTTCCACCCAGTTGCCTACCGATCCCGGTAGGGAGCAGTTGAGCTGAACCTTGAAGACTTCTGCAAAGGCGATCGCCACTCGCTCCCGTGTCTCCTCAAACTCAATTCCGGGGACGAACTGCGATAAGCTGCCTACCGATTTATCAGCAATCCCGCAGGGGACAATTCGTTCAAAACCGCTCAAATCAGGGCAAATATTCAGGGAAAAACCGTGCATCGTGATCCAGCGGCTCACCTTAATCCCGATCGCCCCTACTTTCCAATCCTCTAACCACACACCCGTCAGGTTTTGAATCCGTTCTCCCTTTAACCCGTAGCTTGCCAGCACCCTGATCAACACCTCCTCTAGCTGTCGCAGATACCAGTGCAAATCCCGCTGGTAATAATTCAGGTTCAGAATTGGATAGCCCACCAACTGACCGGGACAGTGGTAGGTGACCTCTCCCCCCCGCTCAATCCGGCAAACCTCGTATTCTGACTGGGAGGGATCGAACTTAAGAAATTTGGGGTTTGCCCCCTGTCCTAAGGTGTATACCGGAGGATGTTCTAACAGAATCAGAACATCTTCCAATGCGGGATTCTCCCGTCGTTCAGCCACCAGGGACTTTTGCCAGGCGTGGGCGATCGGATAGGGCATGATCGACTGAACATGCAGTTGGCAAGGGCGGCGATCCGTCCAGCATTTCCCCCTTACCTGCTCATCTTCTGTTTCAAATTCGCCCATCTGCCCTCTCTTCTCCGCTCCTGTGCTCCCCCTATTTCAAACTTATAGGAAAAAATCAAGGGGGATCAAACGTAAATTTACATCAAATCGAAAATTGAATATCAAGAATTGTCACAGCTTGCAAAACATTCTAAAGGCTACTGTTCGCCAGAATACAAAGTGCTAGGGTGAAGTTAACACCCAAACTCTTAGTGGGAGGAAGCTCCATGAAGCTTGTTATCCAGGGAAAAAATATCGAGATCACTGAATCGCTCCATGAGTATGTGACTCAGAAAATTGAAAAGGCGGTCAATCATTTTCAAAATCTGACGACTGAAGTTGACGTTCATCTATCTGTAGCCCGTAACCCTCGGATAAATTCCAAGCAAACTGCTGAGGTGACAATTTATGTAAATGGTGCCGTTGTGCGTGCTGAAGAGAGCTGTGAGAATCTGTATGCCAGCATCGATCTGGTTGCTGACAAAATCGCTCGTAAATTGCGTAAGTATAAGGAAAAACGGCGCGATAAAAATTTCACATCGGTTAAAACTACCGATGCCTTAAGTGACCAGCCTATTGTCACTGATTTATTACAGGATCGGGAACCCGAATTGCCTCCTCAGGTTGTTCGTACTAAGTATTTTGCCATGCCTCCAATGACGGTTCAGGATGCATTGGAGCAGCTAGACATGATCGACCATGATTTTTACATGTTTTTGAATGCGGATACTGGCGAAATTAATGTCGTGTATGAACGCAATCATGGAGGTTATGGTGTGCTTCAACCTCGCAAAGGTAACGGGCAAAGCCACAGTAGTAAAAATGGGAAAGCTACCCAGACTGAGCAGGACAACTACGGCGGGTATTCTGCTTCAGAGAAGCACCAGACTAGCCGAACCTAGAAACCCCTGTCCTTACAGGCAGATTCTTTTCTAGGAATAGCCTTAAATCCCCAATTTCTTAAAGAAATTGGGGATTTTGCTTAATGAAAGCAATTTCAGGCACTGCGATAGAAGCCTTTAGGTGCTGAAACATCGATATGGATAATTGGTATACCGTAGCCCTATTGGTTAAGACGGAGGGGTTTCATGCTGCCTGTGGGGGCAACGCCCCTAATCTCCCTTGAATTCTATGTCCTAATCAATCTGGCGATAGCTATCGAAGCAGTGTTAGGCAAAAGAAGGAAAAGGGATTACTAAGGTATCAGGTTACACCTGATATAACTTTTCACCCTAAGTATTTGAACTGAAAAACAATGAAACTCAGCAGTAAACTACTTTTAGCAGCATCCGTCGTAACTCTGAGCTTTGTCGCAAAAGCGATGCCCGCTTCCGCAGAACAATGGTATTTTTGGGTAAAGAATGATTCCAGAGCAAATCTTGAAAAGCTATTAGTGTCTCAAGACAAGCAAAACTGGGGATACTTTGATATTGGGACGGGTGTGGCTCCTGGCGATCAGGAGAAAATGGTTTGGAATTCCTCTACCAATAATGAGAGCTGCACTCAGTGGATCAAAGCAGAATTTAGCGATGGGCAAGAGAGCGAACCCGCGCAATTCAATTTCTGTAAGGATTTAGACACTCCGATCGTGTTCCAGTAAGTTGGCAACCCTGATTTAGTGATTTCTACGAAAGAATTACCTACAACAGTTTATAGAAGGGGTAACCCCCTTTATAGACTCAAAACACTTTCCTGATTGAGGCTTGCGGTAGAGGTCGGTATGCCCTTACCGCAAGTGGCTTTAATTGGCAATAAGGCGGGGTTGGAGGATGAGCCTCCAAGACAAGGATGTTATGGCCGTAGCTATTCTACAATTCAGAGTCGGCACCAAAGGTCAGGAGATTGAGGTGAGCCGGGTTCGCAATTAATTCTTTTGCCAGTAAATAGCCAGAAACTGTCCAGGTCTGGTATCTGCGGGCTTCTTTCCCAATCAGGCGACCATCCGGGCCATCGTAATATTCAGGCCACTGATCCTGCATTAAACGCCGCTCTGCAATGGCGATCGCATGGTATGCCAGCTCTGCTCGATTCATTTTACGGGCGGCGGCAGTCAGCATCCACAGCAACACGGGCCAACTGCCACCGTTGTGATACGACCAGGAACGATTTTTAGGATCCGCACCGGTAACAATTCTCCAATCTGCATCCTCTAAAGCTGGAAAACATAGTTTCATTGGCATATCGCCAATCAAATTATTCCAGCGAAGTTCGATCAAGTTCAAAATTTTATGGGATTGTTGTTCATCTGCCAGGGAAGAGATAATCGCCATGAGATTTCCAATGGCAAAGAACCGACAATCTAGCTGGGAGGGACCTAAATTACCCGCCAGGTAACCACCTGCTGCTGGGAGCCATTTTGCCAGGCGGTAAAACGGAATCGAATCCGAATAAATGTTGAACTGATTGAGTGCCTCTTCTCCATACTCCTCGACTTGATACCGATAAATAATGTTCAACCGATCCGGATCAAGCCAGTAGTTTTCTCGCAGTTGCTTGAGTAAGGGAACGATGCGGTTATGGGCTGCCTGGATAATGTATTGATTTTTCTGGTTTGGAATCAGGAGTTCAATGCTGATTCGCAGCGCCGCATAAAACAGGGATTGAATATCTAAGGGATGCCCATAAAGTCCCATGCGACGATCGATCATACTGGCTGCATCGGGAACCAGCACCATGGGATACATATCAAACCGTGTAACCAGGCAAAGCTCCAGGATCACCCGGATACCTTCTTGAAAATCCTCGCGATGGGCGAGGTCAACATCCTGGGTTGAAACTACATAGGCACGTAATAAAATCACCCACCACAGGCAGGCATCAGCCGGTGCCACGCGACCGATCGCATGGTCCCCAAAGTCAGCCTTGAGATATTCCTTGCCGTTGAAAGACTGCACCTTGAAACTGGCTGGCATCAGGCCACGGCTAGGTCGAGAGCAATCTAATTGCCCGGTTTTAGGCTGCAATTTCAGGGTTTCTTCGAGAAAGTTACGAACGATCTCGGTTCGACCTTTGATCAGGAAAAGTAGACCAGAGGGCACAAAATCCCGAATAAAGCACTGATCGTAATTCAGCGCAGCAATATCTGGATCACAGGCCGCGATCGTCCCAACTGGACGCTCCTGATAATAAATAATGGACTTTTCGAATAAATCCCACGCTTGCTCTTCTATCGCTTGATCGCCCAAACCCCGACCCTCTCTAAAGATTGAATCTACAGAAGTAACTACTTTTTATATGGGCAGGTTTGCCAGATTAACGGAATCGTTGAATCAGCAGGTAGCCCTAATTCATTGCATGAAATAGGGGGATTGGGGGCTGCAGCTTCAGGCAAAGGGTTTAACCGCTCGGCTTGAATGCACGATCGCCACCCGTTTCAATTGAGCCACGATGACCGCAGCCCACTCCTCATGCTTCCCTTCGACAACGGTCCTGTTCACACGTCATGCGGTTTTGGCGATCGGCCGCAATGATTTTCAGATCGGGGCGTCCCGTCAGGGTCAGCCGCCAGTCTGCCCAAATTTCATACAACCAATCAACGAGAGGGCCGACCATTGGCAACTTAGTCACGGCATAGATCCAGCCAATGCCCAGGATTTCGTAAACCCGACGAAATACTTCTACATTTTTGATCACAGTCCCATCGGGAAGGACGGCATGGATTCGCCCCATAGCTGTTTCAAAATCTACACCCCCATTTGCTTCGGGAGTGTAGCGATCGTCTGCGATGTCAACAAATTCCACCAAACCTCGTCCAGCATCGCGTTTTTGCAAAAAAGCTACTTCTCGTAGACACAAAGGGCACTGACCGTCATACAGCAGCTTAATTTGCCAGGATGGCAGAGCAGAGAGGAGACGGGATTGAACTTCAACAGGATGAGGCAAAGGAGTATTCGGCATGAAGGTCTGGAAGCTGCTGAGCATGAATATTGTAACAATCTGACCAAAATTAGGGGGCTAGAAAGGCAGCATTGCTCCAAAGCAGAATGAATCGAACGATGTTTCTAATCCCAATTTATAGCGGTTTGCACTTGGGTGAAGTACAAAAATGTAGGCACAGTGGGGCGCGAAGCACTTTCACTGTACCTCACACCCTTGAAAAGGGCTATAAAAAGCAAACCCGGCAGAGGCAAACGGGATGCAGAGGTTTTCGCCGTGAGTGCTGAGCCGAACGTTGGAACCCCCGGCTGGGGGCGAATAGGAAGCCAGGAACAAACCCACCCCTCCCCCAATCTAGAACTTATTGAGTGCCCATTCCTAAGGATTTTTGGAGGGAGGTTCTGCGGGACTAATAATCGGAAGCGGTTTTCTGAAGATGGGAGGAATTTCCTCGATCACGGGAGGTGATTGTTGTGGGCTATCTGGGCTAGACAGAGGCTCTAAAGGAATCAGGGGCAATGGCATTTCGTTAGGCACCGTTGTCCCTAAAATCATTGCTTTTTGAAACTCATCCGGTTGCCACTGACTAACTAAAGGAGAGAAGGGCTTTTGGGGAGGAGCAGACGCTGGAATCTGACCGTCAGGCATCTGTGCCCCAGCCTGAATCGCTATCCCTGGGAACAACAAATAGGGTATGGTAGCGGCAACCCCCAGCCATACCCCACTCAAGGCTTGAAATCGGATCGTAGTATAGAAAGCCATCCGCACCTCTAGCCAAAGATACCTAACTCACGGAATTTTGGAAGTGGTTAAATCCTCATTCCTAAGCGCTAATGGTTGGCTTGTAGACTAAATCTCTTGCTTTCACCATCGCTGCTACCAGTCTATCGATTTCCTCCTTTGTATGGAGCGCATTCACTGTAATGCGAATCCGAGGCTTGGCAATAAACCAGATGGGAGATACCCAAATGCCATATTCCAGAAGCTCTCTTGCGTAAAGCTTAGGATTAATTTCCGGTGGCAGGATGACGGGGATGACGTTTGTTTCTCCCATTGCCAGAAAATCATGGGCCGCCAGACGCGATCGCAAATAGCGCGTATTTTCCTGCAAGCGCTTAACCCGCTCTGGAAATCGACGCACAATCCGGATACTCTCTAACGCGGCTGCCGTCATCGGCGGTGCTAGAGAGATGGTGCCAATCGAGGTGGGAGAAACATTGAGCAAAGGCTTTAGCTCAGCTACATGGGTGCTGATGGCAGCGCCCGCTGAAGCCGCGAACTTGGAGAAGGTGGTCATAATCAGGGGCACCACCCCCCGTTCGATCGCCTTCTGGGGCAAAATATCGAAGTATTCGTAGATCCCCCGTCCGGTTGCTCCGATCGCTCCACTGGCATGGGCCTCATCCATCACCAGAACGCTACCTTCGTAGTTGCTTAAGACCTCAATCATGTCTGGTAGAGGGGCAATATCACCATCCATTGAGAAGACCGCATCTGAGATGACCATAATGCGATCGTCAGGACGGGCATAACGTTGCAGTTTCCGCGCCAGATCCTCAACATCACAGTGACGATAGGCCCTCACCCTAACTCTAGGACTGTGACCAAAAAGCTTTCCTGAACGGGTTCCAGCATTAGCAACCGCTGAGACAATACATCCATGATTCAACACATCTGTCAGAATCAAGGTTTCGCGGGTATTTTGAAAACCTGGCACTGGAATTGCCAGATGGCAGAAGGCATCCATCAACGCCTGCATTGCCATCCAGGCGTTAATAAACAATTGCGTGTGAGGTAAATGCTTGAAAGCTGAAATCTCATCCTCAAGCTGACGATGCAGGTCAATGCGACCGCTCAGAACTGAGCAGGAGCTATTGGACGTTCCGTACTGCAAAATAGCGTTGATTGCCGCTTGCTTAACAGGCTCTTCCTGAGTTAGCCCCAGCACATCATTTGTGCAGAAAGTAAGCACAGAAAGGCGCTTACCGGTTGCGGCTTCCTCAATCTCAACCAGATTTCCCTGCTTTCGATGGCAGATGTAATCATCTGGGTCGAGTTCACTTTCATACCAGCGCTGGACGTACTCCTTGACAACTTGCACAATAAACTCCTCTCACCTTTTTTTTAAGATAGCCAATCGCCTCACGCTCAACAGTATATTTGCGTAGCATGGTATTTGCTATCTAGACTGTCAAAATCCCAATAGACACTGCCTGCGGGTTAGTAGACGACCCGATCTCGCCCCTTGTGCCCGTTATCTGGAATCGTCCAGTGACCTGCACAACAAACAGTTCATTTTTTAATCGATAACCCGTAATTTGCTTGGTGTGCATCATAACACTTAACTTTTCCTTACAAAAGCAGGAAAGAGAATTAGGAGGTAGAGGTCGGGTAGGGCCCGAAAGGGCAGGTTGATGAGGCAGCAGGGAAGCTTTAATACTTGAATTTTGTGGGCGGTAATAGGTTCCCCTTAATCGGGTACGCCTTGCCCTCCACCGCCTCCCCTGCACCTAGCAAAGTTTTCCAATATCCGTTAATCTCTTTTGTGTGTGGGAGTTTTGGAGGAAGGGTGAAGCATGGCCGCTTTAGTAAAGTTGGCTACACCGGGTGCCTGTTTTATCCTGGCATTTGTGCTAGCGAGCCTGGTGGAGTATTGGGTCCATCGTCTGATGCACGCTTCGCCTCGCTTTGGACAGCGTCATCGTGACCACCATCGTAAGAACGAGGGTCAGGGCGTCCTGTGGGAATTTTTGGATTACCTCAAAGGTAGCTTTATCATTATGGTGCCCATGTTTCTCTATTCCTTAGAGGCTGGCATTGGCTGGACGATGGGAGGGGTTATATACGCTGCTTTTTCGTCCTATGCCCACCAACTCCAGCACGATAACCCCACCAAGTGCTTCTGGATGAGAATGCCTGTTCACTATGTTCACCACAAGTACAACCTCTGGTACCACAACTTTGGTTTGGGGGTGGACTGGTGGGATCATGTTTTCCGTACCTACAAACCTTTTGAATGGCTAACGGACGAGGAACTAAACCAGCCGGAGCGGGGATATTTAGAATTGAGGTGGCGGTGATTTGCTGTCGCTTTACAAGCTGCCTGTGGTATTGTTCCTAGCAATTGTTTCAAAAGTTAATTAAGTAATTCCCAGGCTGTCAGGCTAGGGGTTTTCTAACAAAAGGCTCTACTTTAAACAGAATTAGCCGCAGTGTTTAGTTTGGTCCCATCCGCCTAATTAAAGACAAGGAGGATCTTTGAACTACTTCCAAGAAGCAAAAGCCCATTTTGTTGCATCTCATCAAAATCCCATCAATCAGGCTTTACACCATCTCACGAATATGCTGGCGATCGCTGCGATCGTTCTGCTGTTTGTTGACTGGCGACTGACGCTGGTCTGTCTAGTTTTGACGCAGGTTTTTGCGCTGGGCGGTCATGCAGTCTTTGAGAAGAATGAACCCGCCTTTGTCAAATACCCTGGCATTACCATATTGGCGTCCCTATCCTGGTCGTTTGAGCATTGGTTTGGCTTGCGCCAAATTTTGACCTATCTCAATCGTCAGTCTGAGGCAGATACGAGAGGTTAGGAAGGTGGGGTAGATCAGAAATCAGGGGAGAAAGGTAGAGCAGTAACACCTTATCCCCCTCTCCGCCCCTATCTCCCCCATTTTTCGGATCTTCCTCCCCGTCGCTGCTCACGTTTTCCTTATCTACCTACGGAGAAAGCATGTACGAAGGTTTAGCTGTAATTGACGCTGATGCTCACAAGTTGGAGAATCCCTTAGTATTTCGGGATTATGTCGAGCCCCAATATCGCGATCGAGTCGGTCTCATTGTCGATAATTTAGGTGATCAGCGGGCAAGAATTCTGGACTTCAACCCTGCCACAGGCAAAAACGATTTAGTACAAATGTTTCCCCGTCCCCGAGGTTTGGGTATCGGTGTATTCCGGGGGCTACACCCTGATACAACCATGGGAGCCATGTTCAACCAGAAACGGATTGAGCATATGGACCAGGAGGGGGTGGATGTCCATGTCATTTATGGCACCCTGAACCTGATTTTTCCCAGCATTCTTGACAAAGATCTAGCGGTTGCCCTCTGTCGCGCCTGGAACGACTATATGGCAGATGATTGCCGGGGTTATAACAATCGGCTCAAGCCGATCGGCGTTCTTCCCCTGCAAGATGTGGATGCAGCCGTTCAGGAAATGTATCGCTGTATTAATGAGCTGGGCATGATTGGCGTCGCAGTGCCGCCTAACCTGCCCGTCCCTCACCCGCAGGCTCCCGATGCTTTTCCCGAAATTCGAACCTGTAAGGTTATCAGCCATCCTGACTTTCGTCCCATCCTTGAGGCGGCGGTAGACCTGAATATTGCCCTGGGGATTCACGGTAGCCCTGGTAGTTACATGGTGGGAGGCATTTCAGACCACACGGAAACCTTCCTTCTAAGCCATATTTTTGTGCAGCGCAACCAGCAGCAACTGGCGCTGGCTCGGATGGTCTTTGACGGCGCTTTTGAGCAATTCCCAACCCTGCGGATGGGGTTCCTTGAGGGCGGCTGTGGTTGGTTACCTGATCTTGCCCACGCGATGCATGAACACTGGGAAAAGCGGGTTCGGGACTTCGACCCCAAGAATCCCTATCGTCCATCATTAATGGAATTTACCAAGCTGATGATTCAGGAGCGGGGCACCCACGCCAATACCAACGTCATCAGTCAGGCCAAGAACCTGTTTGACCTGCTGTGGAATGCGGAGAAAGACCCGACCAAAATAGACGATTCAAGTTTGTATGAGCATTACGATCTGCGCCACCGGGATCCGCTCGATTATTTTGAGCGGGGACAAATCTTCGTCTCCTTTGAGTCCGATGATCCCAGTCCTACCTATCTACCAGTGGGCATGGGCGAGGTTGGCAAACATGTGGCTTGTTTCTCCGGCGACTATGGTCACTGGGATGGCGTCCTCAGAGGCTGTGTCAAGGATGCGGCAACGGTTATGGATTACGATCGGGATTACCTGCAATTGTTACTAAGTGGAAATGCTCTGGCGCTTTATGGCGATCGTCTGCGCCAATCCCTTCCTGCGGATCTGACCACTTCCCTCAGCCTTAGCAACGCCGTTAGCTAAGGCTAATTTACCTTCTGTGTTTCCCTCATCATGCCTTCCATCGCGCGCAAAAATCTGTTTGAAGATATCCCTCGTTTTCTGGTAGCACAGGCAGGCATTATGTTTGCCGTCAGCCTGATTACAATTCAGAAGGGGATTCTGGATGGTTTTACCCGATCTACAACCCTCCTGATTGAACAGTCCACGGCGGACCTCTGGGTTGCCAACAAGGCGATGGAATATCTGGAATTGACCACCTCTTTGACGGTTGAAGAGCTGCGTCAGGCACGCCAGGTTTCTGGCGTTGAGCAGGCAGAAGCCATCACAATTCAGGGCATTCGCTGGCGAGGGCCTACCGGACGAATCGATAGTGTCCGCATCTATGGGTTCAACCCGGATGGCAACCTGTTTGCCAATTGGAAGCTAGACCAGGGAAAGCTGAGCAACCTGAAAGCGCCGTACACCATCATGGCTGACAAAGCCAACATAGACGAATTGGGTCTTAAACAAATCGGGGACACGGGCTCCATTTCCTCGCTTCCAGCGAAGTTCGTAGGCGCTACCCAAGATACTCAATCGATGGCCTCTAGCGCCTATCTGTTTGCTTCCCTGGAAACTGCCAACGCCTATCTGTTTGGGGGGCTATCGCCCCAGGTGAACTGCAAGATCCAGACAGGTAATCTGGAATGTACGAATGTTTTTGAATCTGCACCCCAACCTTCTTCCCCAAAAGCGTCTCCACCGCCGCCTAGAAGGTTAAATTTGTCTGATCCAATTAGCTATGTTTTGGTCAAGGCAGCGCCCGGTCAAGACATTCAAGCCCTCAGACAAAGACTAGAAGCAAAGATTCCAAACACCCTTGCCTATACCAAAGAAGAGATCGCCCAGCGAACGAGTGCCTACTGGCGCGAACGAACGGGAGTCGGTTTTATTTTGGGCTTGGGGGCTGCGGTTGGGTTCGTCGTTGGTATGGTGGTCGTCAGCCAAATTCTCTATTCTTCTGTATCAGACCATTTGAAGGAATTTGGAACCCTGAAAGCTATGGGTGCGTCAGACTGGGTAATCTACCGTGTGATCACAGAGCAGGCATTGTGGATGTCGGTGCTGGGGTATCTACCCAGTATGTTGCTTTGTATGGGGCTGGGTACCTGGACAGTGGCAATAAAGGGAATCATGATCCTGATTACACCCGCTACTGCGCTTGGGGTGTTTGGCATTACCGTAGTGATGTGTGTTAGTTC
>JBAUTA010000591.1:0-1998 GCA_049581985.1 Kovacikia sp. | reverse complement strand
GGTCCTTTCGCCTTGCACTCATACTCAGACCCATCGCCAATCAATTGGCGGTGCTGGCAGAGCGCACAGGTAACAGGGGGTTGTATGGACGGAGTGTAAGAAAATGGGACAGCCCCCTTTACCTGGCTTTGTGGAGCCGTTGCACCATTCTGGGGTGATTGCCCATCTAATTCACTAGAGGCACCTTGCCGCCTATCCTCGCTGGGCTGAGTGCAGATTTCAGGCTGTTTGGCGACTGCCTCTAGCAGGCTCTTGAAGTAGCAGGTCTTTCCTAGCCGCTCAAACTTGAAGGGTAGTTTCCGGCTACCTGTGGCGGAGAACTCGCCCCAGGGTTCATAGAGCTTCTGCACTTCTTCCAGGGATGGACCGATTTGGTGCTGCTGTTCGTAGGTCTGACTGCCACGCTGGATAACTCTCGTTTGCATCTGAGGAATTTCCTCAGATTCGGCTAACTTCAGCCGCCATGCTCCCACCGTTTTGTTATCGCACCCAACCGCTCTCGCAATCTCCCGATCGCTCTTTTGAGGGAAGTGGCGCACTGCCTGGATGATTGCCCGTTGTTTATCTTCGCGGGTCATACTCAATCCATGCTTGGCATTTGCCTGGATTGCATACCAGATGGCGTCTTGAGTTGTCCCCTCAATAATCCTGGCTTCAATCT
The DNA here is from genome assembly GCA_049581985.1 of Kovacikia sp. Classification (GTDB taxonomy): domain Bacteria; phylum Cyanobacteriota; class Cyanobacteriia; order Leptolyngbyales; family Leptolyngbyaceae; genus Kovacikia. The sequence continues at coordinate 1,337 of JBAUTA010000591.1, read as the reverse complement.
CCTGCCGCCCCAACCGCTTATGAGCAGCGAGGGTATGGAAGCCATCGGCTAGCAGCAGCGCATCCCCAACCTGGAAGAGAATCACAGGGGATAGGCTTTCGCCCCCTTCCAGGACCTGCATGTAATCTTCAACCGTTGCTTCCTGGACGCTTTCGGACTGGCCGAAGCAGGCGCGCATCTGAAGCTCTGGCTCAATGAGAATGTCTGCAATCCGAACACTGACCCCTGATTGCTGCGATAAGGGGCGAGGGGGGGAGGGGGGAGAGATTTCTGGTTCGACAGCACCAGGAGCCGATTCTCCCAAGATTTCCAGGGAGGTTTCGCCCTGCCCAACCCTGCGAAGGTTAGAGGGTTTGTGCTGCCCCAAACGATTTGTGGCGTAGTCCTTGAAAGACATCCTGCCTTCAAAAACACAGCCGTTAATCGCTTCAATGGTGCCCTTGTGCTTCCCTCGCAAGATTTCACAGCGATCTCCATCGAATATGAATAGCCCATCCACGTCTTTTGGGAGATTCTCAAACAGCTCTTGTGCTCGACGGGTTGCATATTCCCGAATGTCGATTTCCTGGTCGGATGCATAATCCGAGTGAAACCCAGTCGGGGAAACTGCCCCGCGAAATTGAAACCCGTGTGAACCAGAGTCCCATTGCTCATACTCAACCCTCACGATCCAGCCGTTCGTGAGAGCCACGGTGAACTCTTCCGTCTCGTCAAACACCTTGACAACATCTTCGTCGAGCCAGGTGATTCGCTCTTTTGGGACATCGGACTCTTGATTTTCACCCCAGACGACACGAACCATCCCTTTTGAGTTCGTGGCGATCGCTTGCCCCTCGGTAGGACGACGTGTAGTAGTGCAGAAGCTTACAGGGCGTGGCTCTGGCAGGGGAGAGTATTCATGCTCAGGAAAAGCCACAGTCCCTACACGGGGGGGATCTGGCGTATTGCGTCTGCGATTTTGATTTCTAGCCTTTCTAGTAGCGGTTCTCATCGGAATCCTCCGGTAAGGGATTGTTTTCGTTCGATCGCCTGCCTCGCCGCTGCGGCTGCCTGAACACAAAGCTGGAAAGTCTGAGCACTGCGGATCCACCGTCCGCGATACTCAATCACGTAGTGATATTCACCGTCTTTGCCATCAACCCAATAGCGGCAGCATTCATAAGTGATTGGGGCAGTCGGCAAAGAGGAAGCACAGTAAACCATCAACAAGTCTCCAATTGTTCTTTTGCCTGGTCGATTAACGTTTGCAAGTAGCTGATTTCGTGTTTTCGGTTGCTCTGAAGCTTTGGGCTTGCGCCAGTGGTTACAGCAACAAAGGATTTTTCTATTAGCGTTAC
>JBAUTA010000590.1:0-2646 GCA_049581985.1 Kovacikia sp. | reverse complement strand
GGCTACAGCAACTAGCGATCGAGGTTCAACAACTCCAGTCCCAAACGGAAGCGTGGCAGGTTGCGATGCGAGAACTTATACAAGCCATCCACCTATCGGGGAAGTTAGCTCGTCCTGGTAGATTACCGCCTGACCTTTACAATGAGGCGGTGAACGAAACAGTTCTGTGGATGTATCGGCAAATTCAGAATTATGATTCAAACCGGGGAGAATTTATGGCTTGGGTCAATTACCGTCTCAGTATGGTTGAGCGGGGCATTACCCAAAAGCAAAGCGATCCCTACGTTCAATCTATTCAGGGAAGGATGATCCGAACTAAGCATCAAATCAGTGCATTAGTGAAACGTATCAGGCTATCTGACCTTTTGCACTGGATAGAACTACATATTCGGCGATTGATTCCCGATTTTTCGATTAGCTCCACGATGATTATTGTTCTGAGTCTTGTTGTTCAAGTAAAGCAGCATCCCATCCTTTTAGAAAAATTAACCCAAGCTTCGATCGCAGCATTCCCCAAACTGATTCAAAATGCTGATGCGGAGAGCCTTGAATCCATTCCCCAGCCGGAATCTTCTTCACTCGCAATGATGCTGGAGCAATACATCGTAGACGATCCAGATCAACTATTACAACAGAGACGAATGCGTGACCGTCCCGACATAACATTACAGATGATTCTCCAAGAACTTTTCATTCATGACAGGCAGTGGAAAGAAATTTCTACAATCTATCAAGTAGGGATTCCGACGTTAAGTAATTTTTATCAGCGCTCTCTAAAATCTTTAGCACCCAAGATTCGCAAAGCCATTCAAGGCGAGTTTGAGGCAGGTAGATGAGTATGACACCGCGAGACAACATTATTCCAACTGCCCGGGTCTTCCTGGGACAATCCGCTCACCGTCAAGCGGATGAATTATGTCAGCAGCATACCGATGGGCAAAAAGCAGAGCAGATCTACCTTAATACGCTGGCAGCATACGCGGTGAACCACTATCTACAATGCTTGGGGTTTGAAACCGATTGGCAGGCTAGCGATAGTCAGAACTGGGTGATGCAGGCTTGCATGAATGTATCAGACCTGATGGTCAAATCAGTGGGTCAATTAGAGTGCCGGAGCTTATTCTCTAATGAGACCCATGTTTATATACCAGAAGAAGTCTGGAGCGATCGAGTATGCTACATCGCTGTCATGCTGGATGATGAGTTAAATCAGGCTGAAATTTTAGGATTTGTTGAGCAGGTCAATGCCACAAAGGTATCACTGGAAGAACTGAGACCGATCGATGAGCTTCCAGCCTACCTACATCAAATCAAGGTTACGCATTCCTCAAAAACAACCGCAAGTCTAATTAGTACACTTCCAACATTGGTGCGGCTAGGTTACTGGTTGCAGGGTGAATTTGATGCTGCATGGAAAGCCATTGAGGATGTTTTTTCTTCTCCACCCACTGCACTTGCCTGGAGACAAGATAACCACTTTAATGAAGAAAGAAAACGTGCAAGCCGGATCAAACTATTAGATTTTGGCTCTCAACCTGGTGCTGAACAAATTGCCCTCATGGTTGAAATTGCACGAATAAGTGCAGCAGAGATGGATATCGAAATTCAGCTTTGTCCAACTGGAAATCGGACCCATCTTCCTGAGGAGATGCAGGTGAGGCTATTGAATGAATCAGACCGTGAAATTTGGCAAAACCGTGCTACCACTTCAGAAGGAATCCGGCTCCAGTTCTCTGGTCACCCCGGAGAACGATTTAAAGTTGAATTGACTGTCGGCAATCGCCAGATTACTGAGACTTTTGTGATCTAATACAGGAATGCTCCATGAGCAAACGAGTCGTTCTTAAATTGAATGGAACTCTAGAGCAGGGCTTTCAGGGAATGCTCGAAATTGGCATGGAGGGTGAACTGCACTTTACGGAACAATTGGGAGCTTTGCCACCTTCTCCAGAACTTGCTGAACGGTTATTCTACTGGCAACAGGACTATCGTAAACTTTCAAAGTGGACCCGGATTACGCTCAAGCATGTCTCTACTCAAATTGGTGCACTAAACTATGGAGAACAAATTGAACGCTGTCGTCAATCTGCGAAGGCATTGGTCCAGGATTTCAGGCATTGGTTGAAGGCAGAAACTTTCTTGGCGATCGACAAACATTTGCGCACAAGCCTAAATCCAAATGAGCCGGTTCGGCTGCTGCTCCGCACCCCAGACCAACGATTGCATCGCCTCCCCTGGCACCTTTGGGACTTTGTTGAAGATTATCCTCAAGCAGAAGTTGCTTTTGGCACGCACCTTTCCCAACGCACTCTCAATAAGCGTGCTGCTTCGGGGAAAATTCGAATTCTTGCTATTTTGGGAGATCGGAGCGGAATTAATATTGAACACGATCGCCTTTTATTAGAGAACTTGCCAGATGTCACGATCGAATTTCTGGTCGAGCCGTCTTTGCCTCAAATCAGTCAGCAACTCTGGGAACGGGATTGGGATATTCTATTCTTTGCTGGACACAGCCGGACTGAAGAACAACAAGGGTGCATTTACATCAATGCACAAGAGAGCCTTTCAATTGAAGACCTGAAGCTGGGGCTAAAACGGGCGATCAACAATGGACTAAAGCTGGCAATTTTCAACTCCTGCGATGGC
>JBAUTA010000589.1:0-2120 GCA_049581985.1 Kovacikia sp. | reverse complement strand
CCAACTGAACAGCGCATTTACGCTCTTTTTGAGCTTGCTAGTCGAAGCAGTTCCCTTCCTGCTCCTGGGAGTGCTGTTTTCCGGGCTGCTCTTGTTTTTTGTGGATGAGCGTAAGCTAATTCAATGGATGCCCAAAAATCCTTTTTTTGGAGCACTCGTGGGTAGTTGCATCGGGTTTCTGTTTCCTGTCTGCGAATGCGGCAATGTGCCCGTAGCCCGTCGGTTGCTGATGCAAGGGGCACCTTCTCCCGTTGCGATCGGGTTTCTTCTGGCAGCTCCCACCATTAATCCAATCGTATTTTGGGCAACCTGGACTGCCTTTCGAGATCAGCCCGAAATTGTATTTATGCGGGTAGGCTTTTCTCTGGCGATTGCGACGCTCATTGGCTGGGTCTTTAGCGTCCAAAAAGATTTACGCCCCTTCCTGCAACCCGGAGTTGCCCGGACAATTACCCTGAAAAGAGCGGAGAGCAGAGACAGAGAGCAAAGCCAATTTAAAGAACTGGCTTCCCCTTCCCCAAGCTCCATACCCCTCCTCCAATCCGGCACCTATTGGCTGGGAAAGCCAGGCCAGTCAGAGCGGGTGGATGTGGCTGAGCTGCAGGCAATGCTGATGGCGGCAAGTCCGGCAGGTAAACCGCTCGCCTATAAGGTTGGTTTGCTGCTGGAAAATACCGTACAAGAATTCCGAGAATTAGGCGGAGTGCTAGTTTTAGGAAGTGCGATCGCCGCTATCCTGCAAGTTTTCGTACCGCGCGATTGGATTCTCCATTTGGGGCAAAGCCCGGTCACTTCTATCCTGGCAATGATGCTTCTGGCAACCGTTGTGTCCATTTGTTCAACAGTTGATTCCTTCTTTGCCCTTTCCTTTGCCTCTACCTTCACCACGGGTTCTCTGCTATCATTCCTGGTCTTTGGCCCCATGATTGATCTCAAAGGCATTGGCTTAATGCTATCTATCTTCAAAGCTAGAGCTGTTTTCTATCTGTTTGCCCTGGCGGCAATGTTGACATTTTTGTTCACCCTGTTTGTAAATCTGTATGTCAGCTAAGGGGAATTCCTGCTTGAGTGTAAAAAGAAGGGAGTGGGAGGGTCACCATCCGACTGAGATGTTCGGTGAGTGTGGCTCGACTAAGCGATCGCTGAATGTCTCAGCCCAGTCACTTACACCGAAGCCCCCTCCACTCCGACCTATATCTCTAATTTAATAATGCCCATCTACCCCACTAACATTTACTGCAGCCGTTTGCGGTAGGGTAAAAATGCCCATCATTGCATCCTGGCATCCCCTCAGAATTCTCCATCCTTGCCCCATCGAATAACCCAAGGCAGAAGGTGGAAGCAGCCAGGCAAATCCAGAGCGGCAAGGATTTATGCCAGAGGTTCAAACTTAATATCAACACTCCTACCCCACCGTTCAACTCCTCCCTTGCCTATGTCTCTCCGGTTCCTTCGTTCCCTCTTTCCCTGGCTGGATGTCCTGGCGATCGCGGTCTGGGGAGTTTTGTTCCTCAAATATTGGTTGACCGGGAAATTATTCCTGCTGATTCATCCCAATTACCTCTGGCTAACAGTCGTTGCTGGCGTTACCCTACTAATTGTGGCTGGTTTGAGAGCTGTTACGTTAATTCGGCAGTCACGACGAATGCCCCAAACCGCTGGCGCAACTGATCAGCATTTGACATTGTTTCCCCCAGGTTGGAGTAGTGCCTTGCTGTTAGCAACTGCCATTCTGGGACTACTGATTTCGCCGCGGGCCTTTGCCAGTCAAACGGCAATAGATCGGGGTGTGGCAGATACACTCACCATTACACGGGTTAAGCCCCAGGCATTTCGAGGCGTAGAGGATTCGGAAAATAAATCGATCGTTGATTGGATGAGAACATTAACCGTGTATCCCGAACCAGATGCTTATACGGGGCAAAAGGCGAAAGTCCAGGGATTTGTTACTTATCCTCCTAATTTGCCTGATCAGTATTTATTGATTTCTCGTTTCATCATTACTTGTTGTGCGGCAGACGCTTACCCCGTCAGCCTCCCGGTCAAACTCTCCCAGAGCCGCGATGGCTACAAACCCGATATGTGGCTAGAAATTGAAGGGCGGATGGTGACAGAAACAC
>JBAUTA010000588.1:0-2561 GCA_049581985.1 Kovacikia sp. | reverse complement strand
GATTAAGGGGGATCTTGCAGAGGTTTAGTATCCGAGTCGAGATGTGTGTACACAGTAGCCTTGAAAAGGGGAGCACAGGCTTGAAAGTCCCTCTTTTTAAGGAGGATTTAGGGGGATCTGGGTAGTTTTGATACACCATCAGGGACTTTTAAAACATCCCCTAATCGGTTTGACTCCTTAGGCGGTCTAAAGCGGCTTTCATCCTGGGCAAAATAGCGCTGCGAGTTCATCACCTGACACCTGGCAAGCAGCCTCCCTGGGCAACCCTAAGCCGTCGGCAAGTTTTTTTAACCCTCCTCTTCTGGTTCCCGGTCTTGCTTGCTGTTTTGAGGATGGGGCACTTTGAGCCTGGCTTTAAGGCGGTAGCGCGTCATCTGATACACCGCATGATACTCGGCTACGACTCCTAAGGTCGTTTCTAACCACCCCTGTACTTCCCCATAACTCTTAAACCCCTCACTCTCCTCTAAGTGACGGGCTAATCGAGCTTCTGCCCACTGAGGAATGACTCGCTTGCCACCAGACCCTTTCTTGATTTCTAGCATCCCCTCAAGTCCCTGTTCTCGATAGGTAGCCAGCCATTCTTGCACTGTGCCCCGATGCCGTCCGATGGCCTTGGCGATCGCACTGATGCTCGGCGCGTTCTCCTGCTTCAACCAGTAGAGCACTTGCAGGCGTTCCTTCTTCCTGGGGTCTGGTTCTTGGTGCAAATACTCTGCTAAGCTCTCTAGCCTTTCTTGAACTTGAATTGATGTCACCCCTGTCATTGATTACATCCTCAACCGCTCAGTTAAGTCTAGATCATCTATCGCCTTTGCTGTTTAAATTGGGAGTAGCCCACGTTTCCAAACTTTGGAAGTGTTTCAATCCCTGGGAGAGATTTGGGAGGTTTGGAACCCGCAGATGGAGAGGTTGGGCCACAGCGCAACTACAGAAAAATCCCGCAGAGGTGTGCAACGGGGTTTTGGAGTTTGGAGTTAATCTACTGCCGTTCGCGGCCTGCGATGTAATCAGACACTTGGTTGCGCAAGCCTTCAATGTTAGCGGTTAACTGGGCTATATCTTCCCGATTGAGGGCGATCGCCTGGGCATTGAGTGTCTGCTGTGAGCTTATATTGGCTATAGCCTCGGTATTAAGTGCCTGCTGTGCCTGTGTCTGCGCTTGACTTCTGGCGATTTCAGCTAGAATTAGGCGGATCTCTGCCATTTCCTGATCGTGTCGGGCGACTACGCTTTGATGAGCCGTTACAATCTGGGTCAGTTCGTCGGTGTTCATAGGCCGGGGGTGTTTCATGTATGGGGATTTTAACAGTTTCAATCTCTGGGAGGGACAGGGGGGTTTGGAACCCCACCGATCAACAAAAAAACCACTGTCGTGGTGACGGCGGGGCGAGAGCGTTTCAGGAGCTAATTTATTGTCGTTCGCGTCCGGCGATGTAGTCTGCAACCTGGTTCCGCAAGCCTTCAATGTTGGCTGTGAGTTGGTTTATATCCTGCCTGCTTAACTCCTGCTGCGTCGTCAGGTTGGCGATCGCCTGGGTATTAAGTGCCTGCTGTGCCTGCGTCTGGGCCTGACTTCTGGCGATCTCAGTCAGAATCAGGCGGATCTCTGCCATTTCCTGATCGTGTCGGGCGACTATGCTTTGGTGAGCCGTTACAACCTGCGTTAATTCGTCGGTGTTCATGGTCGGGGGTTCTGTAAGTGGTTGAGCGATTTAGTTAATTGTGTTTCTGCTAGTCCTCTGGCGTTGGACTCTGTAATCCGCTCAATTCGGTCAAACCGCTCAGATGAAGCAATGTATGACGTTCAGTACGTGGCATGGGCTTCTACTTCTTCAAGGGTGATGGTCGGGCGTCTTTGGGGTGAGTAAATTCTAGCAAATGGCCAGGGCGCTACTCCCGACTGTGCGGGTTAGATTAGCTGTGTTTCAATCCCTGGGAGGGATTTGGGGGGTTTGGAACGAGCAAGCCCTCTGGCGGCTCAACCAAAAAATCGTTTCAATCCCTGGGAGGGATTTGGGGGGTTTGGAACGCCCCGGTATTTGCTACAATTCACTCACGCAAAGGACATCCGACCTATGATTAACGAAGAATTCAGTAACACCGAATTAACCCAATTTGTCCGAGTCCACAACGCGGCGATCGCACGGCATGAACAAACTGTAGAGCAACACGAAATCAGGATGACACGTATAGAAGCCATCCTGGAAGCAACGGCGGCACAACAACAACTCAACGCCGAACTACTGAACAGGTTTGAGGCAGGAATGCTTGATCTGCGTGACCAGGTTGCTAACTTTATTCAGAGCAGAGAACAGAATTGACGCATTCCTAAATCACGCGCCCCGTTGCCCACCGCAGCGTTTTTTTGTGGTCATTGGGGGTTGTGCTACCGCCTAACCTCTCCAGGCTCCGTCCGCCCTGCTCTGGATCTCTAAGGACGCTATGCAATTTATTTTCCCGGCTAAAAGCTCAGATTATGGGGACACTGTGACGATCTTAGACTTTTGCCGGGAGTGCTAACGCTCGGTTCACAGTTTCAGCCGCACACGCGCAAGCCT
>JBAUTA010000587.1:0-7228 GCA_049581985.1 Kovacikia sp. | reverse complement strand
GTGAAATTCTTGCTCCCAAAGCCGCTCAACCTCACCCTTGATTGAGGACTGTTATAGGAAGGTTGGGCACCAACACTTCCCGCCAACCCCAATGGCGTGCCCGATCGCACCGCTCCCCAGGAGCATTTCTGTGGTGACCGATGGAAGCGATGAGAGCCCCCTTTTACCCAGGTGCAACGGTATTCAAAGGGGAATCCTGAGAATCCTGATATAGTTCTCCATAGCGACTTCCGCAGTTGTCAATATTATGGAGTGTCCGCCTGTGAATCCTTCTGTTGATACCCAAACCCTTCAGCCGCAGCAGGTTGTCAATTTTCAAATCATCCCTGTCACCACTTCAGCCGAACAGCAGATGTTTTTGGATATTCCGGCGATCGTCTATGCAAACGATCCCCATTGGGTCCCTCCGCTTTATAGCAGTACGGCCAAACAATTTGCCCCCACCAATCCATTTTTCCAGTACGGTAAGTTGCAGCAGTTTATTGCGGTCAGGAATTCACAGGCCGCAGGCAGCGGGCAGGGGGCGCAGTTGAATCTCGGAACCCCACGCCCCCTGGGTCGGATTGTGGCAGCGGTCAATCAACGCCTGTGCGATCGGGAAAATCAAACCATTGGCCTCTTCGGTTTCTTCGAGTGTGTGGAGGATTTTGCTGTCGCCCAGGCGTTGCTCAATGCCGCCTGCGATTGGTTGCGAGCCCAGGGAATGAACAGGGTCCGGGGACCGATCGATCTGTCCACGCACAACAGTTGCCTGTTTTTGGTAGATGGCTTCGACTCCCCACCCATGATGATGATGCCCTACAACCCACCCTACTACCCGCAGTTCGTCGAACAGGACGGTTGGCAGAAAGCGAAAGATGCCTATGCCTACGATTTTCCCCTGGACAAACCACTCCCAGAAGAATTTGAAAAAGCCTACCGGATAGCTGTCAAATCAGGTGTTACTTTTCGTCCCCTGCGCACCAAGGGAGAAGGCTTTGAGCAGGACTGCATCAGTCTCTATAACCTTTTTACTAAAGCGTTTTCTAATAATTGGAGTTCCACTCCCCGGACTCAGGAAGAATTTCTGGAGGAAGCGAAAGACCTGCAAAGTTTGGTTGATCCCGATGTGTTTCCGATCGCCGAATATAACGGTGAAATGATCGGCTTCTGGATGGGGTTGCCCGACTATAATATCGCCCTCAAACACGTCAACGGCAAATTAAACCTCTGGGGCATCCTCAAATTTCTCTGGTATCGTCGTCAGATCGACCAGGGGCGAGTGATTGCCATCTGTTCCCTGCCCGAATATCGCCGTAAAATGGTGCCCCTGGCGTTGATTTACCTGGGCATGAGGGGCGGTATTCAGAAAGGTAAACCCTACAAACGGGCAGAACTTTCCTGGGTTTATGAAGATAATTTCCCTTCTCGAAAACTGATCGAAGCGTCGGGAGGGAAGATTTATAAGACCTATCGGATTTATGAAAAAGCACTCTGACCAGGGGGGAGGGGGAGAGCGACATGAAAGCACTCGTCACAGGAGCTAATGGATTTACAGCCTCTCATTTGGTGAAGGCGTTGGAGTTGCGGGGAGATGAGGTGGTGGGGTTGGTGCGGCAGTCGAGTGATCTGGCGCGGCTGGCAGATTGCAAGGTGCAATTGGTCTATGGCGATATTTGCGATCGCGCCATCCTTAAAACTGCCATCACTGGGGTAGACAGGGTTTTTCATGTGGCTGCCTACGTGGAACTGGGATTGGTCAATGCCGCTGAGATGGAGCGTGTGAATGTGGAAGGCACCCGCGCCGTGCTGGAAGCGGCACAGGCGGAGGGTGTTTCTAAAATGGTGCATTGCAGCACGATCGGCATCTTTGGGGATACCCAGGGGAAGACCGTAAACGAAACCTTTGAGCGAACTCAGAAGGATTTCTCCTCGGCTTACGATCGCACCAAATATGAGGCGCAAAAACTGGTAGATCGGGCGGCAGCCCAAGGACTTCCCGTGGTGAGTGTGTTGCCGTCTGGCATTTTTGGTGCCGATGACCCCCACTTTGGTCCGGTGTTAAACCAATTCCTCAGGGGAGGATTGAAACTGTGGGCGGGAGGAAAGCGGGTTACCGGCATTGTGCATGTTGATGATCTGGCAACTGCCATGATTCTCGCGGCTGAGCAGGGAAAACCGGGAGAACATTACATCATCTCGGCTGGAGATATGACCACCTGCGAGATGTTTGATATCTTCAGTCAGGAGTCGGGGATTCCTGTTCCTGCGGAAGCTCCCGAATTTTTGGTCAGATTGGCGGGTAATTTACTCGATCCGATCGGTCGCCTGTTCTCCTGGCAACCTCCCCTCAGTCGGGAACGGGTTCATTATGTCTACGATCGCTGTGTCCGTGTGGATGGCAGTAAAGCCAGGCGGGAACTGGGCTGGGAACCGCGATCGGCGGAGCAGGTCATTCGAGAGTTGGCAAAGGGAGCGGGGGGGAAGCGGTAGGAAGCAGCGGGAAAACCCTCCTTCACCCCCCCTCCCGGCCCGCTTCAAGTAGCCCTGCCACCTTGTCCAATAGCTGATAGGGCTGAACTGGTTTTGCCAGGTAGTCATTGGCTCCGAGTGCCAGACAGCGTTCTTTGTCTTCTGGTAACGCTCTGGCAGTCAGCGCTAAAATTTTGATGGGTTTTGTAGCGGGCTGGTGGCGCAAAAAATGCATAATCTCAAAACCATCCATTCCCGGTAATTGGATATCGGTAATCACTAGCAAGGGCTGTAGTATTTCAATTTGTTTAATTGCGGTGGAGCCATCCACCATCCAGATAACTTGACAGCCCGCTGCGGTGAGTAAATCACAAATCAACATGGCGGTTTCTTCGTGGTCTTCAATTAGCACAATTCTCCCGCCAAAAGTCAGGGCATAGGGTGCTTCGGTGCCATTGTCTAGCTGGGAAACTGGGATGGCCGTAGGGGCAGGAGAAAAAGCTTTGATTCCTTCCCTCCCCTCGCCCAGGGGTTGGGCTGGAAGCTCCACAGTAAAAGTTGAACCCACCCCCACCGTAGACTCCACCTCAATTTTGCCCCCGTGCAGTTCGACGAGTTGCTTCGTCAGTGCTAACCCCAGGCCGGTCCCCTCATACCTGCGGTGGTAGGTGCCATCTAATTGCTGAAATTTTTGAAACAATAGCGGATACTGGTTTTCAGGAATCCCAATTCCCGTATCTTCAACCTGAAAGATCGCAACGTTGTTTTCAATCCAACCGCGCAGGGTAACCTGACCGCCGGCTGGGGTAAATTTGATGGCATTGCTCAGAAGGTTCAGGAGAATCTGTCTCACCCGCCTTCGATCGGCAGTAAAAAAGTCCTCTTTACCATCGGAGTGTTCTGGGTCAACCCGCAAGTCCAGATTGAATTCGACCCCGTTGGCATGGGCTTTTTCCCGCAGCATTTGCAAGCTTTGGTGGGCCAGTTGGGAAAGCGAGAACTGGCTGACATTTAAAACGGTCTTCCCTGCTTCTACTTGAGACACGTCTAGAATGTCGTTGATTAGTTCCAGTAAATGTTCCCCACTGCGTTTGATGATTTTCAAGTATTCCTGTTGCTTATGCGGTTGCAGGGAGTAAGTCTCTGGTTTGTGAAACATCGCCCGCAGAAGGGTGTCTGCCATGCCGATGATACAGGTGAGAGGGGTGCGGAGTTCATGGCTCATAGCAGCCAGAAACTCGGTTTTAGCCCGACTGGCAGCCTGAGCCGCAACCAGCGTATCACCCAGCTCTTGGGTGCGTTCTGCCACCCGTTGCTCCAGCATTTGTTTTTGCTGCTGGAGTTGGCTGTAAAGACTTGCCTGATAGATGGCGATTGCCAGATGCTCTGCAATTCTCTGGAGGAAGATCTTTTCGTGCTCTTCCCAGTGGCGCGGTTCAGAACATTGGTGGGCGATCAGCAACCCCCAAAGCTCTTTCTGCTTGACGATGGGGACGACCAGTTTGGCCCGTACTTTCACCTGCCGCAGCAGTTTTAATAAACAGGGAGAAAGGGCATAGGCTGTTTCCACATCATCAACTGCCAGGATGAACCCTTTGTGATATTTGACCCGGTAGTCGGTCGGCGCAGAAAAGCAATAGGCTTCCTCAACGAGATGCAGTACGGAGGGTAGGGTATGGGTTGACATCGCTTCGTAGGCAACCCGCCCATGGCCGATCGCGGAGGTCGGATCGCTATGGGCAGCAGCGGAAAAGTCAAATTCATAAATGACCACCCGCTCAGCCCCCAGCAGTTTCTGCGCTTCCTGGACGGCTGTCTGCAAAATAACTGGCAGCTCCATGCTCTGGCGGATTTGAGTCGTGACCTGATTCAGCGATCGCTCCTGCTCAACCTGCTGCCGCAATGCTGCTTCTACTCTTAAATCACAGGAAATATCTGCGGCTGCAGGTAAGTGAGCGTCAGCCATCAAAACCTCAGCCAGTCGCAGGGTAAACTCACTTTGGAGGCTAACATGATTGGGCTGTAGCTGCTGGCTAAACTGCTTAATCTGGCTTAGGAGAGCAGCGTTGTGAGTCAGTAATTCACGTAAATCGTTCAGAAAAGCGGCGATTTCCTCTGGGCAGAAGGTCAATCTAACCTGATAGAGTGCTAATTTGAACGGGTCGTGGGTTGGTGGTGATTGGGCCTGCCGCTCTAGGGCGGTTGAGCCTCCTTCTATGGGGGGAACTGCTGCCAACAGCAATCCACTAAACTGCTTACAAAGGATGACAAAAAAATACTCTATATCGCTATTGAGACGCTTACCTGCGGGCAATATAGCCTCTGTCAGAAAAAGCGTTTCTGCCCCAGTCACCGACGCCATTTGCTGTAGAGCGCTGCCGAGTCGGTTAAACAGTGTTGAAGGCAGGATCCGGGAGAGGCTATAGGGTTGATTAGGAAACATTTTCGCCCCTACAGTCCAACGTTTGAATTAGCAAAACTTTCATACTAAACGCTTCTACTTAGCCTCTCATCCCATCGCAGATAAATCAGAATTTTTTCTATCCATCGTCAATAATCTGATTTCTACTTCATAGCATTAAACGAAATAGATGAGCTTAGGGTTGCAAAAGTTTCAGCCTGGGGTAACTGGGATTGAACGGAGTAAAGGCTTTATTTCCTGAACCATTGGATCGACTATTCCTATCAATCCTAAAGGGTTTGTGAACCAGAAAACTGTGAAAGTGGTCTGTTTATCGAAAGCATGTAATAAAGTATTTCAATATTTAAATTTTCTTAACCTATTTGGAATTTCAGAATCTTTTTCTCCCTACAAAATGACTGAGAATTGAAAATAATAACTAGATTCTTAATGCATTCTATCCAGGCTTACCCGACTCCTGTGCCACTGGTGATAAAGTTTCCCCTATTAGGAGGTATGGATTGAAACGTGACCAACTGCTGATAACAGTGCTTTTGCTATCTGGCCTGACCTCTGCTTGCGGTAAGTCTGAAGGCACCGCAAAAGCCAATAACCCTCCCCCCTCTGCGGTACAGGTACAAACCCTGCAAAACGACACTCTGCAAGAGAGCACTGAATATGTTGGAACTCTGGAAGCAGAGCAAAGAGTAGATCTTAAACCCCAAATTGATGGACGCATTGATCAGATTTTGGTCAAACCGGGGGAACGGGTGAATCAGGGGGAGACAATCTTCACCCTCAGCCTTGATCAGACTGCTTCCCAGGTCACCAGTGCGCAGGCAAATACCAACGCTGAGATCGCTGCCCGTAACACGGCGACGCAACAACTCCAGGTTGCCAGATCCCAACTGGCTGCGGCACAGTCGCAGTATGAGTTAGCCAAAGTTAACAACGATCGGTATCAGTACCTGGCCAACGAAGGGGCGACTCAGAGAGCAACTGCCGATCAGTACGCAACCGATCTAAAAGTGAAAAGAGATACGGTCAAGCAAGCTCAAGATCAGATCAAGGCAGCCCAGGCTGGCCTGAATCAAGCAGATGCAAATGTCCGCAAAGCCCAGGCAGATACTGAAACAGCCAGGGTCAGTCTTGACTTTAAGAAGGTCGTTGCGCCTATCTCAGGGGCGGTGGGCAACATCACTTTGAAGTCAGGAGACTACGTTACTACTGGGCAGACCCTGACCACGATTAACCGAAATAATGCGTTTGACCTCCAAATTCCGATTCCACTGAGTCGGGCTGGACAGGTGCGAACCGGGTTGACCGTAGACTTGCTAGATCCGAACACTGGCAAACAACTCAGCACAGGCAAGATTTATTTCGTTTCTTCCCAGGCAGATTCAGCTTCCCAGGTACTCTTAACCCGGGCTCGCTTCTCCAATGACAGTGGTAAACTGCGGGATTCTCAATATGTCAGAGCGCGGGTAATTTGGAAAACCTCCCCTGGGGTTCTGGTTCCCACAACAGCGGTGACGACGATTGGGGGCCAAAGCTTTGTGTTTGTTGCGGAGGAGCAAACCAAGAACGGAAAGCAGCAGACAGTCGCCCACCAGGTGCCAATCACGCTGGGAAGCATCCAGGGCCAAAGTTATCAGGTTGTTAAGGGATTAAAGTCTGGCGATCGGGTGATTACCTCTGGGATTCTCAGGTTAAGGGATGGGTCTTCCGTTGCGCCCCAGCAGGGAAGCGAACCGAAGCAAACGACATCTGCCAATTTACTTAGGAGATCGATCGCGTGATCTTTTCCATTGCTGATACGTTCATCAAGCGACCCGTCTTAACCACAGTCTGCACGATTGTTATTCTGCTGGTAGGAGCGGTCAGTATTCCGCTGCTGCCAATTGAGTATGTTCCTCAAATTGCACCGATCCAGGTTCAGATCAGCGCCAGCTACGTGGGAGCCGATCCGGAGACGATCGAAACGACAGTGACAACGCCGATCGAGCGGAAGCTCAACGGCACCCGTGATATGGAGTACTTTTCCTCTACAAGCACAACGGGGACCAGTAGCATTTCTGCATTCTTTGGGGTGAATACAAGCCCAAACAATGATCAGGTAAATGTTCAGAACAACTTACAGCAAGCGACTCCGCTGCTACCTCAATCCGTTCAACAGCAAGGGATTGTGGTGAAAACTGCCTCTCCCAGCCTGTTGGTAGTTTATGGGTTTTACTCACCGAACGATGAGTACGACGCGACTTTTATCAGTAACTATGTCGATCTGTATGTCACTGATGAGGTGGCGCGGGTTCCTGGAGTGGGGCAGACCAATGTGTTTGGGCAACTTCAGTATGCGATGCGGTTCTGGTTGGATCC
>JBAUTA010000586.1:0-2004 GCA_049581985.1 Kovacikia sp. | reverse complement strand
CGTCCTTTGTGAAATGAGGCTTCACTTCACGCTCAGCGTCAAGGAGTTTTATG
The DNA here is from genome assembly GCA_049581985.1 of Kovacikia sp. Taxonomy (GTDB): domain Bacteria; phylum Cyanobacteriota; class Cyanobacteriia; order Leptolyngbyales; family Leptolyngbyaceae; genus Kovacikia. The sequence goes on along the minus strand of JBAUTA010000586.1, from coordinate 1,951 downwards.
TTGTACTTCAACTGCATCGCGGCTACCTTCTCGGCTTGGTCGCTTGAGTGCATGAAGTAAACCTTTGCCGCTTGTTCGTTTTGCTCAGGCTTTGGAGTGGTCAGAGCGATCGCCTGCTGTAGCTCATTAACCACAGCACCCTCGTTCGCTTCAAGCGCAAGCCAAGCAGCAGGAACATTGGGCTGTGCTGTTGCAGTGGCTTCAGCGAGGGTGATTTTCTCAGGCCCAGTCTTAAGCTTGAGCAATCGGGTGATGGTCGCTTTGCTGCTGTGGGCGATCGTCTTTGCCACAGCAGCAGTAGCCTTGGCTTGGGTGCAATACCAAGCTTGTGCCTCTAATGTCGTCAATTCTGCGAAGGCGGCACGAGTGGCCCTAAGCAGTGGGTTGTAAGGGGTGTTAGTGGTCGTCATGGCTAGTCCTCGAATGAAGATTGGCGTAGGGATTCCAGAGTGTGAAGCATTGTGATTGTCACAGCGCAGAGGGCGCACGAGCGAATCAGCTTGTCTACTTCTGGCTCTAATGGGCTAACTTCTGCTCGAACCTTAGAAGGGGCGAGTTTATTGAATTCTCGAATCACAAATGAATGTCTGTTCGGTGTAGTCGGCAATGTCAGGTAGAAAATTGGAACCAAGACTAGGAACAGCCAGGGTCTAGCTCTAGCAAGTTCGGTGAAGCTGTTCCAGGTGTTCGTAATCGCTTTCATTGGTATTTTCTGATGAGGGTTGTAGTTGACATTCCTGTTCTTGAGGGCTGTATTTCACCCAGCACGGATAAAGCCTTAAGCGCAACTTGACGAGCGGCATTCTCAACAATCAGCATGGCTGTCTCCTTGTCTGGATGCCCCTCTTCCGGCTCCTGCACCGTCAGAAAATGCGGCTCGACAATAGTTGCGCCGTCTGGATCGGACACAATCTCAGCCTTAAAACAGACAAAATCACAGGTCAAGAAAATGGCAGAATCGTGAACTGTTGCCGTCCACTGGGCTTTTGGTTTTGCAGACATAGGATTGCTCCTAATAGATGTCGATCTAGGGGTGGCGATCGCAAGGCTCACGCTTGCGGAGACTGTTTCTGCTGTTGTTTCTTGAATTGTTTTCCAAGGTCGCAAGCATAGTAGTAATGGGCCAAGCCATTGCCTAACAAGGTGCTACTGAAAATCAACTCAGCCTCGGTCAAGAGCGGCAACCTCAACGGAGTGGTGACAATAGCCAGCCCAATGACAGCAGGAACTAAAAACAGGACAGCCTTGAATCGGTTCTGAATCATTTTTCTGAACAATGGGTCTTTGGGGTCAATTTTTTGAGTTGCCATCGCATACCTCTCTAAAAACGAACGTCGATCTATATGGCAATGCGTCCCAAAAACCGAACATTCAGACGTAGCAACGGTTTTGAGAGTCACCGCGCCTGAACGATTCGCTTTGTTAGTGCCGAATCAGCTTCACATTCCTGAACCGGACTACCGTGCAAATGAGGTCTTGGCGATCGCATCCCACCGCAGCAGGCCAGTTGATCCACACGGGCATGGCAATGACGAAGCCAACGGCGAAGGCCGTCCAGAGTGCCCAGGCTTCGGTGAAGGCGAGTGCCCAGGACTTGCGGGTGTACCAAGCAATACGCTGCTTTTCACGGAGTTCGTCAATCTCCTTGCGCCGTTGGGCATCTTGTTTCTTGCGCTCCTCCTCAAACTCTTTGAGGTATTGACGCTTATAGGCATCAAGGCGCTGGTCGATAATCTGATTGACGAGACCGAGCTGATGGGTGAACAGGATGGGCATTTTGCCGGAGCTGATGAACCCTTTCATGGCCTCGGCGAATTCAGGCGTGCTCATCTTTTCGGCAACTTGGTTAGACAGGATGTTGCCCATCGTCATCCCTAGCTCATTCCAAAGCTTGGACTGGTACTGATTGATCTGAGCTTCAGTGAAGCCAGGGATTTCATCAACCATTTGC
>JBAUTA010000585.1:0-4647 GCA_049581985.1 Kovacikia sp. | reverse complement strand
TTGCCCCCAGCCAGGGGTTTCACCCCAGCACCCCGTCCTAAGCAATAGGGCTACGGCTATACTTCCTATTCTAAGTAATCCCCTCCAGCTCCGTACTGCCAGGCTTCAATCCAACGCCGAAAGTAGTATTGCGGCACGGGGGGTAATTGCTCAATCCACGGCTGCAGCGATCGACCCAGCGGGTTCAGCGCCGAGTATCCCGCCAGATTGATATAGTGAACCAACCAGCCCAATAGGGTGGGCACTCCCACCTGGGGAATCACCCGTAGCACTAAACCTGGATGGAACAAAGCGGTTCTTACCATCGTTTGCAGCAGTGCCGGGAACTGCACCACATCCTGCAAGAAGGGTTTCAGGATAGGCTCACCCAACCAGGACATTTCCTCAAATACGCCCGAAAGCACCTGATTAATCTGATTCGGGGCAATTTTTTGAGTCATCCCAACGCTCATTGCCCGCTGAAACAACCAGGTGACTGCCAGGCTGGGCTGATAGGGTTGCAGGGGAGCAAGGGCAGGGCGATCGAGCATATCGTTGTGAAGGGCTTGATGAATGCCCCCAGTTAACCGTTTCAGGTGCCGAATCATCGCTCCAAATCCGCCGAAGCTGAGGGGAGACTGATTGCCGCTGCTGTCTCCAACGGGCAAGATGCGGTTCCACTGGGGTTGCAGCGGACTCTGGCGATAGCAGGGAAAGAAACCGAACAATGCTCGCTTGAACTGGAGCTGCTCCAGGGACACTTGCTGATATTCAGGCAACAGGCGAAGGTAGTCTTCAAACAACATTTCCAGGCTGGGGCGATCGGGGTGAGCATCCAGATAGGTAAACAGGTAGGTCGTTCTGCCATCCCTAGCGGGAAATGCCTCCCAAAAATACTGACACTGATTTTGGAGGGGGGTAAAGGATACCAGCAAGTCACCGGAATCATTTTTAGGAAATCCGGTGGCGCAACTGCCAACAACCATGCAAACGGCATCCGGTTTCTTGCCCTGCCGCGCCTGCTGCCCGATCGGGGAAAAGTGCCCCATCGCATCTAGGAGCAGGCGGGTTTGTAGTTCCTTCTGTCCCGGATTGACAATAACCCCATTGGGGTGAACCGTTGCCGCTTCAAATGCCGTTTGCTCAAACAGGTGGCCGCCCCAGGAGAGAAACTTCTGCTTCAGCGTTTCCAGCAAAAACACCGGATCGACGCCAATATTGAGCACGTCGGTCACCCAAATTTCTGGCCCATCCAGAAAGCTGACGCGGGCGGGATTGTATTGGGTGGCAATCGCCTGTTCCAACTCCGCTTCGGTCAACAATCCCAACTCAACCAACACCTGCAATTCCTTCCGGGAAATATTCCACTCCTGGTCACGTCCCCGCAGGGTACCCCGCTCTAGCAATGCCACCCGCCATCCCCGCTGAGCCAGGGCGGTTCCCAGTAAAATTCCCAGGGTGCCCCCGGAAATGACCACATCCCAGTCGGGTTCGATCGGCTGTTCACAGGTCTGAATCACCCTGGCACGGGGGAGGGTTCCTTGCCGCAGAGCTTGCCACAGCCCATCAGCCCGCCGTAACCCTGCCAGGGGATTGCCTGGAACTTGAGAGAGGATTTGTTCAGTCAGTGTCATGTGCTACCAGCCCTTTACTAAACCGTGCGATCGTCGGCTGAATTTTCGTCAATCCTGTCACAGCCAGTTCCGCCCATGCTAAACCATCCTCCGCACCTTTCCTCACTCCCCCCGTCCCAGGGCGATCGCCGCATTCTGCCCACCAAAACCAAAACTGAGGCAAAGTGCTGTTTGAATCGGCAAGGATCGCAGCGTTCTGACGAAATCCAAATTCCATTCGGGTTGCTTCAGCCCAACGCAAGGCGGAAGTAACTGATGCTTGAGGGCCATTAGACAAAAGGCAACCCCCAAAGCACCCGATGCGCCAATGGTGTGTCCGGTTGCGCCCTTCGTCGAAGTTAAGAGAACTCCCTGGGGAAACAGGGTCTGGATCAGGGTAGCCTCATTGCGATCGTTTAACTGAGTCGCGGTGCCATGGGCATGAATCAGGTCGATCGCCGCTGCGCCAATTCCACTCCGCTCCAGGCATTGTTTAACCGCCGCGATCGCCATCCCAGTTCCCGGATCAGGGGTACTGAGGTGATAACCATCCGCCGTTAACCCACAGCCCAAAATCCGACCATAAATGGGGGCGCTCCTCGCCTGGGCCAGCGCTGCCGATTCCATCACCAGCACCGCTCCGCCTTCTCCCAGCACCAACCCTTCCCGCTCGCGATCGAAGGGATAGGCCCCTGTCCTGGCCAGGGCTCCCATGCGGGCAAAGCCAGTCAGCGTCAGCGGCGTAATAGGCGCTTCCACCGCACCCGCCAGCACCCGCTGACAGTGTCCACTCCGAATCAACTGGTATGCCTGCGCGATCGCCCATAGCCCAGTGGCACAGGCGGCCATCGGAGACAACACCTGTGCCCTTGTGCCAACCAAACGGGCAGCCGTCACGCAGGCTGCATGGGGGAGGGTATCCAGCCAGGAGGGAGTGAAAAGGGGAGGGGGAGTTCTCGTCCACCTTTCCCACTGGGCCTGGTTGCCTCGACTGGAACCGACCACAACCGCACATTCAGCCAGGGGAGGAGTCAACTCAGCATCCTCCAAGGCCGCAATCACCACCTGACGAGTCAGCGGTTCCAGGTTAATCGGCGTTTTACCCATTAATCCCAGGGGAAACGGCCCGATCTCTAAAAAAGGTTGATAAAGCCCAATTCCTGTCTGATTCGACAGCAACCTTTTCCAGCTATGGTCCAGATCGCCCAGCGCTGAAGCCAGACCGATTCCAGTTACGACGACGTCCATAGATTGCCAGGATAAAGGCAAAAAAGTTCCCTATCCTTCCTGCTTTATCCCGACTAAGAATTCCCACCTATCTTGAGGTTGTCTGCACCTTTGGTGACTTTCATCGACTCAATCCGATCGCCCTGCTGAATCTTGTCAACCGTTTCCATGCCTTCAGTGACATAGCCAAAGACTGCATAACTGCCATCCAGGAAATTAACATCTGCCAGCGTGATATAAAACTGGGAAGAAGCCGAGTCGGGGAAGGCGGAACGGGCCATGGCAAGGGCTCCTCGTGTATGTTTCAACTTCGGAGCAGCAGTCACCCCTGCCGTCTCCAGGGTTTGGTGATAGACCGGAGTCTTCGCCCCTGAAGGCAAAATTTCAAGCGGAATATAGCGGGGCTGAGAGGTTGCCGGATCGACAAAGCTACCCGTTCCCAGTTGTTCTGGCGGGAAATTGGGGTTCTTGCTCTGGGGGTCGCCGCCCTGCACCACAAACGGCTGTGGCTCTCGCACAACCCGGTGAAACACCAGCCCGTTGTAAACTCCTCGCTGTACCAGGTCAACAAAATTTCCCGCTGTTATTGGAGCATCCGTACCATCCACTTCCATCGTCACCGTTTGACCTTTCACAACCATGGTCACCGTTGCTTTTCCATCCAAGCGGGGAAGATTGGTTAACTGGGGATTGCTTGCCTGAGCAGTTGGCGAAGCAGCGGTTTGGCTGGGAGAAGGGCTGGCAGAGGACAATTGGGTCTTCTCCTGGGAGAAGCATCCCCCCATTACTAATGCCCCTGTTATCAGGATCAGCACAAACCAGCGTCGAAGAATCTTCTGCATCATTCAGTTACCTTTCACCAAAACCAATCGAAACATCAGCATTTCAGCCCGTATTTCAGCCCGTAGGCGTGATTAAGGGTAGGACGGGATGGTTGGAGCCATTGCCCTCAGGCAAAGGGTTTCACCTCCTCCACCCGCAAGATCATCTGAGTTTAAGTGCACCCAGCTACTTAGATTTCGCTAGCCTGGAGCATTTAGCACCCAGGTATGCCCTACAACCCCTCCAGGGGAACTTCCAAAAACCGGGCTAGCTGCGCTCCCTGGTTTTCCAGTTCAGACAGGGCGATCGGCTGACCGACACGGGTTAGGGGAATGTCTCTCCTCCCCTTAACCCTTAGATAGAGGGACCGCTTGGGATTCAATCCTTCTTTCAGATCTACCCTGATTGCCTGGATATCCTCTGTTTTGAAATCCAATTCAATTTTGCGATTCTTACCGGGAAACCCCCAACGAAAAATCTTGACATTGCCGGACTCCCGGTTGAATTCGTTATAGCCACCCCCCAAATCCCACAGGATGGTTAGCCAGAGGTAGGAGCCAAATAACAGACCGACGACCCCATAAAAGCCCATCGCAACTCCCTGGGGAATGAAGACCAGCATCGTCGGGTCAGAAAAGGGCAACAGGTTGACATGGAGATAGCTAGAAATGCCAGCCAGCAGAAACCCGATCGCTCCCACAGAAACGATTAATGCCCACCAATAATTGCTGAACCGCCGAGATCCCAGGATCTCTTGACGTAAAACTCGATTCTCTAAGGAAGTGGCTTGTGCAGTCATATTTAGGTGAAGTTCTGCTGAAGCAGAATAGGGAAAGAGTAGTTATGGACTTCCAGCTTCGATTTTAGAGGATCGGGAGCCCCTATTTCGCCAAACCCGCAAGACTGGTAAAGGAATCTGTCCCGATCGGCGCAGAAGCCTGACGGGGAAGGTGGGCGGGAAGTGTAGCCATGGGGGTGGATGCAAACGTTAACTTTTATCTACTAT
>JBAUTA010000584.1:0-12683 GCA_049581985.1 Kovacikia sp. | reverse complement strand
CACTAAGTTAATAGCTGAATTTCGAAGTCACAGGTACTGTTAGAATTCAAAGCTACTGGTATGGATAGAGAAAAGCATAAATGAAAAATAAAATAAATAATAAATTTATTAATCCTCCGGGGATGTTGGGTAATGCCCGTCGGTGGCTCAAGTCTCTAACACTGGGCGGTTTGTCCGTGGCATTAGCCACACTCCCCGGACAAGCTGCCGAAAAAGTCTACCTGGACTACAAAGCCTTCAACAGAGTCATCCCGATTGCGTCGCTTGAGGCATTTGCCGCAAATGGGACGATCGATGCCCAACTGCAACCTTATGCCGGATTGTTCAGCCCCGAAACCCAGCAGAAAATCCGCAAAGTGCTCGGAGAACCGCTAAGGACTGCCACCCCCAACCTACCGAAAAAACTCTATTCCCCGTTCGTGCTTTCCCAATGGCTCTATGACCCCATCGGCGAGCGGTCCTTGAGGTTTCTGGGTGATTATATTAATACGACTAATTACCTTAATGGTCAGCAGGCTATCCGCAGCTCCGTGATTCTGTCTGCAGCAGAACCCGAAGGCGCTACCTTGATCAATGCCTTGAAGCTTTTTCCAACACAAGGAATACGTCTGAATCTAGACAAAATGTTGGCCCTGGCGAACGAGCTCAAGGCAGAAGCCGAGCTAACGAATAAGGTGGTTGCCACGGTCACCCAACTGTCGAAAGACGCGGCCGCCAAGGAACCGAAGATCGATTATGCCGCCCTGCCCAATTTTGCTGAAGCGGGTCCCTACGGCGTGGTGAAGCAGTCTCTCATGCTACAAGATCCAAGCCGTAAGGGCCTTAAGGGGACAAACGTACGCCAGTTCCCAGCGGACCTCTATCTGCCTAAAGACCTCAATGCAGTGCAAGGTCCGTTGCCAGTTATGGTCATTTCCCACGGTTATGCCGACAGCCGAACCAGTTTCGCCACCTTTGCCGAGACTCTAGCGTCGAATGGGTTTGTGGTCGCCGTGCCAGAGCATATTGGCAGCGATGAGGCCTATCGCGATGCGATGGAAGCGGGGCTCACGAATGAGTCTTTCCAGGCGATGGAATTTGTCAATCGGCCGCTGGACATCACCTTTCTCCTAGACGAATTGCAGCGGAAAAATACTGCTGAATTTCAGGGACGCTTGAAACTCGATCGCGTCGGTGTGCTCGGCCATTCCTTCGGGGGCTACACGGCGCTGGCCCTTGCCGGTGCAACTGTTGACATCGAAAGGGTCAAGCAGCGCTGCGCGCCCGATGCTAAGCGATCCGGCGTTTTAAGTACAGCTTTTTTATTAGAGTGCCGACTTTTAGAATTAACCGACTCGCCTGATGTGATTCGCCAATTGACCGACGGTAGCCTGCGCGATCCGCGGGTGCAAATGGTGATGGCCTTTGCGCCTGTGAGTAATTTGTTTGGCAAGACAGGAATGAGCAAAATTCAGATTCCGGTGGCGATCCTGGGGGGAGCCTATGACGTAGCCGCGCCGGTGGTGCCGGAGCAAGTTGACGTCTTTGGCCGGTTAGCCGCAACTGACTCCGACAAATATCTCTACTTGGCTGAGAATACCTCTCACAACGCCGACCTGACGCGCATAACCCAAAAACTATTTAACCCCGGTGTCGAAGTCACACAGAACTTAGAGGAAACCCGTCAGTTGTTTCGAGGCGTGATCAAAAATTTACTGGTGGCCTTCGGTCGGGTGTATCTACTCGGCCAGGAAGACTTTCGTCCTTACTTGACCTCAGCCTATGTTGAGACAGTCAGCGTAGAACCCCAGAAGCTACATCTGGTCCACTCTTTGCCGAATAAGCCTGAGCCATAGGCAGTATTTTACTGAGCATCGGGCTAGGTCGACATAAATATCCTGCACCGGGTTAATGCTAAACTGCATGACGATGTCGTTGCTCAAACAGGAGAAGCCAGAAGATTCTGACACGTCGAGGGCATCGATCGACTTATACAAATCCAGTATCCACTTGGGTATCTCAACGGCTGTCATGTTGTTGTCCATTTATAGTTCCTATCCTCTTGATGTAGACGCTCAAAGGCCCAGTAGACCATGTGGATAGGGCTGGACAAGGTAGCGGGTGATGCTTTCCTTACAGGTCCCAGGCTGCTTTAATCTTGATTGCGTGGTGGATTTCTGTCATTGGATCTCAATTCCTTATTATTTACACTGTCCCGTGGGAGAAAAAGAGATAAGTTCACACTTAGTTAACCATAGTTTGTGAGGAGATAAAATCATGTTTAAGCGCTTGCAATATCTTTCCCGATCAATCCCGCTATCTCAAATCGTTTTGGGCATTTCTTGTCTGTTGGCACCCAGTGTAATCGCCAACCCAATTCCAACTACAGCACCATATGATCAAGCAAATGCTCCTCAAGAAAGCACAATTTTAAGCGATCGCCCTGCTCTAGGAGCTCCTAATCCTACGGATCCTGATCAAAGTGTCCCACAGCCCACAAGCATACCTACACCTTTAGAAGCTCTCAAGGGCGTACCTACTTCTACAGAGGCTCTCAAGACGGAACAGGACTTGGCGACACCCGCATTCGAATCTCCCCTTGCCCAAGGGAACGCGCAGAATAGCCAACCGAAATCCGCTCCGGACCAACCCCCTAGCGATACTGCAAAACCCGCTGACGACAGCAACAAATGGCACTTCAAAATTCAACCCTACTTTACTATTCCCATCAGCACCTATGGTACGAATACGATAGGGGACCGCTCCGCAAGCTACAGTCTCGGTCTTGGTCAAGTACTTAGCCTGCTAAACTTTGCTATTTTTGCTCGCGGTGAAGCATGGCACAACAACTGGGGCTTTATTGTCGATGCAACTTATCAAAATCTAGGCAGTTATCCGAATATTAACCGTGATGTTAGGCGTCTCCAGATTGACCTTTCCGCAAATACCAGTTTTAGTCAGGGCATCTACGATTTCGCCGTTAGCTATCACTTTGGCGCTCCTGCTCAATTCAGCTTGCCCGAAAAACCATCGAATAAGTCTTTCCCTCTATATTGGTTCGAGCCCATCCTGGGCGCTCGCCTCAACGCTCTAAATGTCAGTATTAATGCCAATGCTGATGCTAGTTTAACCTTTGAACGACTCGGTCTAGGCGTCCAGAGAAATTTTCAGCAAACTGTTAGTAGGGGACGAACCTGGCTCGAACCAATGGTTGGGGCAAAATTTGGAGTGCAGCTTTCCGATCCCGTAACCCTATGGTTGCGCGGTGATGTTTCTGGTTTTGGACTGGCAGGCAATCAGGATTTAACCTGGAACATTTATGCTGCAGCAGATTGGTGGATTTCTCCTACCACTTCGCTTCAGATTGGCTACCATTTTTATGAAATCACTTATGGTAATAATGACCTCGTTTTTAACGAAGCGTACAATGGCCCCTATCTGGGCATCACGTTCAATTTTTAAAAGCATTTGAGCAAGTTGAGCCAGAAGTTAATCTACCCCCGGTCCCCTCACCGTAAGGGGATAAGGGACCGATGGGCGTTACCTCTTTTGATTTCGAGGGTACGGGTAGCAACCTTCTACGGCAAGGGTATAGGTCTTCCCCAGCGATTCTAAGCTACCTATGAGCACGTTAACTTGGTAGGGTTCCACAGGGCGAGGGGTGGCCGTAAAGCTTTTAGTACCGCCCGCCGTTAGAGATACTGTTTCATTCAAGAAGTTATCGTTTGTGTTGTCGCTGTACTTAAGAAAACCTTTCATTGGGTAGGCTGCATCATCCTGTGATGATATGCGGACAACATAACTACTAAAACGAGCTCCACCAGGAACACTAAAGTCTGTATTCCAGTCGTTTTTAGTATAAAAAGTAGCAGGTGGTGAAACCTTTTTAGTTACCTGCGTACCTGAACCTCCAACTACACTGAGAGCCTGACAATTACTTGCAATCGCTGGTGAGTTTATACTCATAAGTGTGCCCGCAACACCGATCAATAGAATCGGGAAACTAATGAGTTGTTTAATGGTCAAGAACATAGTACTAAAACTCCTAATATGCAGTTAATCAAAACAAGAGCTATGTGAAGGCTTCTTCCCCATCTTCGGGTGAGCTGACTCACGACTCAGGTAGGATTGCTTTATATATATCATTGATATAGCTCCTACCAGCAAAAAGGCCATGATATCGGCAAAACTCTTGTTACTCTTATGCAACTAGTAAGTGATATGCAACTAGCAGGTTGCGCCAAAGGGCCACTTTATGGGCAAAACTCTCAAAAAATAATATGGTTTTTATCCCATCGCAAAGCGCTGTAAATTGACAAACCTATGGCTGACGCATCCTCCAACCTACCTGAATTCATCTTTGGTAATCTCTCAACCGCACAAGGACGGCTCAAGCAAGCCAGGATGGCAAGAGTTGGGTTATTTCACGACTCAATCTTGACTCCGCTAATTCCTAAGGAAAATGAACCAATACAGATTACCGTTCGCGTCGGAGCAGACATCGCTGTCAAAGCGGTGACCCTCTACTACACCACGGATGCTACTGTGCTCAAACACCCGTTTGGCTTGGAACATCCAGCCGTTGTGGCTTTACCCATGCAACGATCGGAGATTGAGTGGGATACCTTGCAATGGTGCTATCTCGAACAGTGGAGCGCTATCATTCCAGGTCAGGTCAAGGGAACCCACGTTCACTATGCGATCACGGCAACCACAACCATAGATAAAACAATCCAGTGCCCCTATGTTGACCTGGATGCGTTGAAACAATTGAGCGATATAGAAGAAGACTTTGATGTAAAGAGTTTAGAAACACGGTATCGCAGTAATCAGCCCCAGGTTTATGGATTTGTAGTCGATGACCAACCGATTCCAGACTGGTTGCGGGATGCCATTATTTATCAGATTTTTGTCGATCGTTTTGCACCCGATCCGGGCACAGAGTTTAAGCAACCAGACGATCGCAGTGGGATTTATGGTGGAACCTTAAAGGGAATTATCGCCAAGCTCGATTACTTGAATGATCTGGGGGTGAACTGTCTTTGGTTAACCCCGATTTTCCCCAGCCCATCCCATCATGGCTATGACCCGATTGACTACAGTGCGATCGAACCTCGCCTTGGAACCCTAGACGATTGGCAACTCCTTGTTGCCGAAGCCCATCAACGAGGCATTCGGATTATTTTGGATTATGTTGCCAATCATTTTTCTAGCGAGCATGCCGCCTTCCAATCTGCCATAAGCGATCGCAATCATCCCACCGTTGCCTGGTTCCGCTTCCGCAACTATCCCCTGGAATACGATTGTTTTTTTGATGTTCCCGGTCAACCAGAGCTAAATTCCGATCATCCTGGGGTGCGTGATTATTTCTTTGTCAATGCCTGTCAGTGGTTGCAGCAAGGCTGTGATGGCTTCCGGTTAGATTACGCCCACGGCGTCAGTCATGCCTTCTGGTCTCAGTTTCGAGCGGCAACCCGGCAAATCAAATCCGATAGTGTCACTTTTGGTGAAATTACGCAACCGCCCTCGGTGGTGCGATCCTTTGCGGGTCGGATGGATGGGTGTTTGGATTTTAAACTTCTAGAACTTTTACGTGGGTTTTTCGTATTTGAACACCTCACCGTCAGCCAATTTGATAAAACTTTAGGACAGCATTTCGCTTACTTTGGAGCGAGTTTGGTCTTACCCAGTTTCTTAGATAACCATGATATGAATCGTTTTTTATGGGCGGTTGATGGGGATAAACGGCGACTGAAGTTAGCCGCATTGTGTCAATTTAGTTTGCCGAACCCACCGATTATTTATTACGGTACGGAAGTGGGTCTGAGTCAGTTAGAAGCCGTTGGACGACTGGAAGAATCTCGCCTGCCCATGATCTGGGGTGATGAACAAGATAAAGATTTACTGACTTTTTACCAGCAATTAATTGGATTGCGTCGCCAGAGTCCTCAGCAATGGCGTCAACCACATCAACCGTTGATCATGGATGATGCCAATCGGGTGTATGGATTTGCCTGTGGAGCGTATGCAATCGTCCTCAACAATCAGGGCCATGAAATAACTCTTTCATTGCCAGGTTGGCAAAACTCCCAATTGATGATCACGACCGATGTAACTACCGTTTGGCATGCTACAACGGTTCAACTCAGTCTGCCCCCCTTTGCTGGAGCCATTTGCCAACATGCCAACAGGTAAAAAAGTAGACTTCTTAGCCAAAAATCACCATTCCTGCAGGTGGTAAGGATAACTGGACATAGGCGCGACCATCCGTAGTTGCTTTCTCGACGGTAACGTTTTCATCCATAGGCGGATGTTTCAATTGTTCATCAGTCCAGTCAGCCCGATACAGAACTTGCAAAACGGAGCCTGGTGGATGCAGCGATTCATCGACCGTCACATCGGCTCCACGGGGTTCTACTCCATTGGTATTGAGAACCATAACGACTTCGTGGTAAGCCAGAATCATAGACCAGGCAAATAGCTCGCCTGCTCCAGGTAGCCGGAAAGGATAGCCACAGAAAGAGGTTTCGCGAGGATAGCAAATTCCCATGCGCAGGGTACGCCCAATCAGGTTATCAGCGTTCCGTAGTCGAGCAATCGCGGCAATTCGCAGGTACGTAGGATGCTTGGGATTGAAGAAGTGACAGCCCGTCGTCTCAAATGCCCCAAATGGCCCACCGAACATGTCTTCACGGATATAGCGGTCCTCCCCGAAGCGTTGAGCCTCGATGCTGTAGTCGTGGGAGCCCTCGTTGCCATCGAAGCCTTGCTCAGTGCCGTAATAGACACAGGGAATACCAGGCGTTGTCAGTTGAATGCCTACGGCATGGGCTGATTGCCAATAGTGGTGAGGGGTAGTGTTATGGGCGGCAAAGCGCTCTTTGCGAGACCGGGAAGACATGTCGTGGTCGTCGAGAATCGAGACAAGCATACGACCAGTCTGAATATAACGGCCCAGATCAGAATCGGTGCGGTAACGATGGAAGAAATCCATGGGGTTGCCCGTGCCACGAGCAGCTCCTGCCAGGACATTCGGGGAGTTGTTAATGTCGAGCACCGCCGTTAAGGCACGATCGAAGACACTGCCAAATAGCGATAGATAATTTATAGACATCAGGTTATCGGTGATTTCGCCCACCAGTAGAAAGTTATTTTTGCCAATCGATTGGGCATAGCGGAAAATGTCAAAGCTGAACTTCTGGCAAATATCCTTGGGAAGGTGTTTGGCCGCGTCAATCCGGAAGCCGTCGCAATCGGTAACGGCAATCCAATACTGGTAGCAACGGATAATCGCATCCAGCGTCGCTTTGTGGTAGCCATTCAGTTTTTTTAAATCAAAGAAATCACCTCGCCGAAACTCTGCATTGGGGTCCATCGGGTCGGGATTGCTCCAGTTGATAATCGAGCCACAGCGGTTGTAAGCTTCCAGGTTCTGCAATTCCTGGGGCCAGCAGCCGTCTTCCAAAGTCTGGATCTCCGGGATGGGCTGACCGCTACCGGAACGCCAACCCCCAAAGCTGTAGGGCGGCTCATAGCGGTAGGGCAACGAGTCCTCGATGATACCAGTGACATCGGGACCGTAGAACCAGTTATTGCCGGTATGGTCAATCACCACATCCAGAACAACAACCATGCCGCGATCGTGGGCATCATCGATCAGGTCACGCAAATCTTGAAGGGTGCCAAACCGGGGGTCAATATCCAGAAAGTTCTGAATAGCATAGCCATGGTATGTGTTCAGATCAGCCCTTTGCTTAAAGGCGGGATTAAGCCAGAGTCCGGTGATACCCAGGCCTTGCAGATAATCCAGCTTGCTGCGAATTCCCTTAAGTGTACCGCCCGTAAAGCCCAGACCTGCTTCCATCCAGGCTCGTTTGTCTTGGATCCGATACTGTTCAGGATGATGATAATCGAACAGGGGACGCTCTGCCTCTTGGCCATCGCTGAAACGATCTGGCAGAATCTGATAAAAAATATGATCTTTCCAAAAGAACGGACTGGGAAAGACCCGACCTCGAGGCTCCAGGTTAAGATTGGCGACGGTAACAGGTCTCTCAGTTTCGATAGGTGATTGGGTTGCCATGGGTAAGAGCTTTAGGGGAATGTTTGGATCAGCCGTGACAGATTATGTTGAATAGCAATATGACTTTACCCTTAGGGAGTTAGACAATGCAAACCAAGACGCTCTATGACCAGGACTTTTACGCCTGGACTCAGCGCCAAATAGAGCTGCTGCAAGCCCGGCAGTGGAACCAAGTGGATATTGAAAACTTAATCGAGGAGTTGGATTCGTTGGGCAAGCAACAGCGCCAAGAGTTACGCAACCGTCTGGGAGTACTCCTGGGGCATCTCCTCAAGTGGCGCTATCAACCTGAAGGACGATCGCGTTCCTGGACAGGGACAATCCGAGAGCAGCGCAGGCGAATTAAAGAACATCTGGCCGATAACCCCAGTCTCAAGCTCTATCTCTCTGAAGCCATCGAGCGGGGCTATCAGGATGGACTGGATCTCATGGAAAAAGAAACTTCCCTTAACCCCAAGCACCTCCCTCCAGCATGTCCCTTCTCCGAAGCTGAGATTTTCGATGAGCCCGTGGAGATGGAGGAATCATGAGGGGTCGGAAGACCTTTCTTCCTCACAAGTTCCTCATATTTAGCATCTAGCCTTAATTAAGAAGTCATTCAAGAGGAGAAATTCTTCCAGCGCTAGTTTCGGGTTTATATGTACTTCTTATGATACTTGGCAGAACTTTGGCGGGGACGGTACCGATGAATACCAAAAAGTTCTTATCGGCTAGCTAGTATCGGTCTCCCAAGCAGGGGCATTATCCATCGGTTAACAAAAGTCCTAAAAATCAAATAATTGAGGGAAACGTTGTATGGAAGCGGATTACCTGATTGTAGGCAGTGGATTGTCGGCCCTGGTATTTGGGGCGTTGATGGCAAACGCTGGGAAGACCGTGCAGGTTTTAGAAGCCCATGAGCATCCAGGCGGTTTCGGCCATACCTTTACTATGGCCAAAAAATATACCTTCAATGCGCAATTTCATTACGTTTGGGACTGTGGGGAAGGACATACCGTTCAAAAAGTCTTGAAAAAACTGGGCTTAGCGAAAGACGTGACTTTCACCCGGTATGACCCTAACGGTTTTGATCACATGCGGATGCCGGGCTATTCCCTGGAAATTCCCTCTGATAACCGTGTGCTTATCGATCGGCTTTCTGCCCTCTTCCCTGAAGATGCCGAGAAAATTCGTAAATTTATTGTGGAAGTCCAAAAAACCAGTGAGGGCATGAGGAAATTATCCCCTCCTGTGAACTTTGCGGATGTCCTCAAGCATTTGGATGAAGTTTTCTGTGGCGTTCTCTATCTGAATAGTACGCTTCAGGATGTTTTCGATAAGTTTGAGCTACCGAAAGAAGCGCAAACGCTTTTAGCCCTGCAATGGCCTGATTTTCTGCTCCCCCCAGACCAACTTTCTTTCTTCGCTTGGGTGATCTTATTCACGGGATATCAACAAGGAGCTTTCTATCCTGAGCAGCACTTTGAGCATGTGATTGAATCCCTGGTCAAAGTTATTGAAGAGCATGGAGGCGAGGTTCTACTGAATCAGGAAGTCACCAAGTTTGTGGTCAAAGATAAAGTAGTAACGGGAGTCGAGGCAACCAATCGTATCACCGATCAAACACGGGCATTCACAGGGAAAACGATTATCTGCAATATGGACCCTAAAAAAGCAGCTCAGATGATTGGACCAGAAAATTTCTCCAGCTCAATTCGCCAGAAGCTCAATTATGAGTATTCGCCCTCCAACTACATGGCTTACTGTGCCGTAAAAGATATAGATCTCCGAGAGTATGGTTTTGGAAAATGGAATACCTTCCATACAGGTCATCAGGATTTGAATGAAGCTTTCTATCAGATGTATGAAAAGAATGATTTTTCTAATCCCAGTTTTGCCATCACAACACCCACCTTGCTCACCGAAGAGAAACGAGACTGCCCAGACGGTCATCAAATCGTTGAGTTTTTGACCGTTGCTAATTATGATTACTTCAAAAAACTAAGAGATACTGATCGCAAGGCTTATAGCCAGAAAAAAGAAGAAATCCTGGATTCGATCTTGGATGTTGTAGAAAAAAACTATGTCCCCAATTTCAGAAAACACATGGTTTTTAAAATCACAGGCAGCCCTACTACCAATGAGCGCTTTTGCTGGTGTCCTCAGGGGAATTCCTATGGTTCCAACCTAACGCCCCGCAATATGGGAATAGGCAGGCTGAATCATAAGACCTCGCTCAAGAATTTCTATTTTTGTAATGCCTCATCCGGCTACCCAGGTTTTGCTCCTACCTTTTGGACAGGAGCCCTCTTATATCAAAGATTGTCAGGAGATTTGATTTTATCGAAGGGCTAAAGCGCCTATAACAACTGATTGGTATGAAGACCCCCTTAGTTGAATGGTGAACTATGAAAATTGCTATTATTGGCGGTGGCGCAAGCGGTATGGTAACGGCTTATTTGGTCGGTAGAAATGAACATCATGTCACCGTTTTTGAAAGACAACCTATTTTGGGCGGGCATATTCGGACCTTGAATAAAAATGTCCCTTTCAGTCAGTCGGAGCCTGAACTTTTTTTAGAAGCGGGTGTACTAGAATTTCCCCGAAAGTTCCATAATTTTCTGGCTTTAATGGAAGAATTAGGGGTTGAATTAGAACCAGTCGAAATTGGATCTGCCTTGTATCTAAAAGATGGGAAACACTTTCTCTCCCCTGAGGTAATCCAGAAGAACTTCACAGGATGGCAGCGCATCATCGAATATCTTCGGCTCGAAAGTCTCTATGCTAGTTCTCTTGGACTGTGGCTAGAATTGCGTTTCCCTAATGTGCAGGAACTCCATAAGCAATCCCTATCTCAATTTATGAAAATTCCAGCGATTGGCAATGATTGGCTCAAACTGCTAACCATGTATAGCTACTCGATGCCCTTCGAACTCATGGATAATTTCCCGGCAGCCCTAGCGATTCCTGCCATGCGGGATTATGTCTATGTGGACTGGCTACGCATTAAAGGAGGAGTTTATTCCTATATTGAAAAAATTTTGGAACGCTTTAAGGGGGATGTTTTACTGGGGGTAGAGGTTACAGAAATTTCTAGAACTCCTAATTCCGTTACGATTAGACTTTCGGATGGGGAAACGCAACAGTTTGACAAAATTGTTTTTGCGACACCGCCTGACCAAGTGATGAAGTTATTGTCTGACCCAACCCCTGAAGAAACTAAGCGGTTTGCGGCTTGGAAGGAAAACCAGGCAACCACGGTGATCCATACGGATACTTCAATGTACACCCAACACGGCATCAAACACCTATCAGAATTTGATTTCTTCCAAACGGATAAGGGCTGGGGCTATAACGCTTATCTCAATCAGCTTTGTGGAATATCATCTCCTCTTGCCTATAACCTGGCATTCAACCTGGATGATTTGATTGCGAAAGACAAAATTCTTCATACACAGAAACACCATACTCCGCTATATACGGTTGAGGCTTTCCAGTATAGAGATGAAGTTGCCCGTACCAATGGGGAGCATAATACATACCATGCGGGAGCCTATCTTGGCGATGGATTACATGAAGGAGCAATTACATCTGCCATACGGGTTGCTGAGTTAATTGGATAAGATTTGGGATAAATCATTAATGGATATAAGGATTTTGTAATTCTTTGATCAATGTATCGAATGGTTCCCAATTGTCATCGTAGGTAATATGACCCCAAACTTCTTCAATCGCAGGTCTTAAAAGTACTGTCCTGGGATTGTGCTGACGTAAGCATTGAATAATATTCCCCATCTCAGATTCTGGAAGCTGAAATAATAGATGGTGATACCGAGTTCGCCAAGATTCTGAATAAGCGGCTTGATATAGATAACTATCTTGGAAAATGTATTCAGGACCTTTTTGCCAATCGGCAGAAAATTGTTCCGTTAATTCAGCAAAAAATTGGTGATAGCCTATCTCCGTATCTTTAAGTAATTTAAGGGTCAAAGACAATAAATCTTGCAACTCAGGACTAACAGCTTGATTAAATCCTAATTTGTTGAGCATTCTCTGTGTATAGACAGCATTATAGCACTCTTCAAAAGTAGCAAGTCCGACTTCCATATCCGCCATAGAAAGCACTGCTTCTAGGGGAGTTTGGAGCATGTTCAAATTCCATTGGCAGATAGCGGGCTGATTGCCATAGCTATAGCGACCATAATGGTCAAAATAGGCGGCTGTAAATAAAGGATTGTAGCAATCCATAAAGGCATAGGGGCCATAATCAAAACTTTCTCCCGTAATGGACATGTTATCGGTGTTTAGAACTGCATGGCAAAAGCCTACAGACATCCATTGAGCGCACAATTCTGCAGTTCTACCAACAAGCTCTGTATAAAACAAAGCATAGCCATCTTTTTCTGTTTGGAGATGAGGATAATACTGTTCAATAACGTGGTCTAAAAGAATTTTGATTAAGTCCCCACGACCCAGATAATCCAATCGTTCAAACGTGCCAAAACGGATATGGGAGCGGCTAAAACGGCAACATCTCAAAAACCGCTGGTAGCAGGCACTCCATAGAAGACATTACGGGTTGTAGCAAAAACCTGTAAAGCAGCAGCGGTTTTAGCCCGAATCACATCAGGAAGGGGTGGAA
>JBAUTA010000583.1:0-2522 GCA_049581985.1 Kovacikia sp. | reverse complement strand
GTGAGAAAGGAGTCCACTGGACTCCTTTCTCACAATCCAAATAGGAGCGCTATGTTTAGAGCTTAAGGACTAAAGCCTAGCAGCCTGTCGGAGTAATCGAAGTTCTCGTTACCAGGCAGAGCCTCCAGACATGCGTTCCCAGAAGGATGCTGGGAACGAGGAGAGTCTCCCCGACAGGCTGCTAGGGATTGCCGATAGGAGCGGGGGCAAAGCCTTTGCCCCTGATTTCCATCTGTCGTATTTACTCTTTAAATTGGCGTTATTCCTCCATTTAACGGGGTTCCTAAGGCGTTTAAATTTAAGACATAGCCAGCAACCACTAAATAAACCGGATTGGAAATTGCCCCCACTCGACGGGTTAAAGTTCCAAGTCGATCGCGGAATTTTCGTCCCACTGGATAGGTTGGCACTAAACCCCAGCCAACCTCTTCTGCAACCAAAACGACACTGGCAGAGGTGTGTCTCAGGCTTTCCAGCAATCTCTGTACGGTTTCTTCCCAAACAGCATCTTCCTGATCTAATAAGTTAGCTAACCAGGTTCCTAGAGAATCTATCAGCAGACAACTGGTTTCTGAAGCCAGTTGGATCGTTTGCGCTAACTCGATCGGTACGTGTACCGTCTGCCAGTCGGCTGGGCGGCGCTGACGATGCCGTTCAATTCGCGCCTGCCACTCCAGGTCGATCGGGTCAACCTGAGCCGTTGCTATATAGACAACTGCTTTGCCTGAAAGAGCTGCTACTGTCTCAGCCCACTCACTCTTTCCAGAGCGAGATGGCCCCGTAACCAGGATGAGTCGATCGGGTTGCATTAATTCACACCGGATAAGTTCAGTGGATTCAAACTAAAAACCTGAAGCATAATCATTGGGTCGAAATAGAATACTAAAAAATTTAGGCGTAATCATGAAGCAAGAACTGAAACGGATTGAGGCAGCCCTGCATCAATTGGCCAATCAACAATCTCAGGGATACGTAGGGTCTGTGCCACAACGCAATACCTTGAATCGGGTGATGTCGAATGCAGTCAGAGATCGGGCAGGCACTACCGGATCAATTCGGACAAAGGTCAGCTTACCGATCCATCTTGCTTCAACTGAAACGCCAATTAAAGAGAGATCGATTAAAGAATCCCCAGCCAAAGAATCCCTAGTCAAAGAATCCCTAGCCAAAGAGGCCCCAGCTAAAGAAGCATCAGCTAAGCTCAGTTTGCCAACCTTTCCAGCCTCCGGAGCCCCCAATCTAACCGAGCCAGTTTCTCTTCCAGAGCAACCTGAGCAACAAGAGGTAACCGTTCAATCGTTGTCAATCAGTCTGGGTCAGGCGACAATTCCTGACCTCCCCAGGCTCAAATCTCCCACATTCACCACGCATCGGAATGCTGCAAATCCAGCCCTGACAATGAACCTACTGAAGGAAATGGAAGTTATTGTGGCAGGCTGGCAGGAAGAACTGCAGCAGGTTTTACGCCAACTCCAGGATCTTTATTTAGAAGGACCGATCGTAGACGGATGGCTAGAGTCTTATACCCATCAAGAGGGTGAAGCTCCAGCATTTCGCCATGCAGATGTAGATTGCTTGATCGATTATGTCGAAAAAATGCGGGGTTCAACCCGCCTGGAACCGGATTCAGTTCCCTCCCCGGATAGAACCCTTCTGCCAGAACAGGGCATCAGTGCTGCTGGCTATCGCCTCTGTGGACTTAATGAGGATGGGCAACTCTGGTTTCGCCACTGCCCCTCTGAACAGGTACCTTCGGTAAGTATTGCGATCGCTCGCTATCAAAGGCTGCGGATTTTACTCAGCCGCAAACAATACCTTGAAACCCAACTGAGCCAGTTTGCTGAAACGCTGATTGTTATTCGTGGAAAGTTAAACCCTTGAACCAGCTTAATCTTTACAAAAAATTGACCGATCATCCTTAAATCTTGACAAAAATGTCTGAATTCCCAAAGCCCCAGGGGTTATGATCCGGATTTCGGGTTTAGATCGGGCTTGCGAGTGACAACTACATTAAAGTGAGAATCAGAATCAAAGTGAGAATCAGAGTGAGAAATCTGGTCTAGCTACAAGAATTGACTTGTAAAGTAACTTCTCGTTAGCCTGATTTTTCCTGGGAAGATTATAGGGTTATTACGGAAACAACCTTAAAATTTATTGAACAAATAGTTTAAACTTGAGCGTTAACTCGGTTGCAGAAGCTCCCGTCAGTCCAGTTAAGTGGTTTTATCCGAAGCAGGTTTTCCCATGGAATTTCCTGCTTTTATTGACGCCCTTATGGACTGAAGGGTTTTCGATTCAAGTTCGATTCACGATTGATGCAGGCACTATTCTAGGCTCTCCTTTCGATATTGCTAACGGTCTGAATCTAATCCTTGTGCCCTTCTGTCCTGTGCTTTTTGCCTTCGCGCACCTTCACCCAAAAGACCGCGTGTATTCCCCGTTTTCATCTTGACCTGACATCTTTAGCGACCCTGGAAGTTACTTCCCATGACCGCAACTCAAGCTTCAGACAACCCTACTAC
>JBAUTA010000582.1:0-5663 GCA_049581985.1 Kovacikia sp. | reverse complement strand
GGTGTCAGGTGTCTACAGAAGTTGTTGAAATTCTGTCAGCCGAGGAACTGCGCCGGACGGTGAATCGGCTAGCATCCCAGGTTGTAGAGCGGGCAGGTGATCTGTCTGCCCTGGTGCTGCTGGGCATTTACACCCGGGGAGCGTATCTGGCGAACCTGTTGGCCAAGCAGATTGAGTCTTTAGAAGAGATTTCGGTGCCCGTGGGGGCGATCGATATCACGTTTTACCGGGATGACCTGGATACGATCGGTCTGAGAACACCAGCCAGAACTGAGATTCCCTTTGATCTATCCGGTAAGACAGTCGTGCTGGTGGATGATGTCATTTTCAAAGGGCGCACCATTCGAGCAGCCCTGGATGCGGTCAACAACTACGGTAGACCCGCTGCCATTCGACTAGCAGTGCTAGTCGATCGCGGTCATCGAGAACTCCCCATTCACCCTGATTTTGTTGGCAAACAACTCCCTACGGCGAAGGAAGAACAGGTCAAGGTGTATCTTCAGGAAGTGGATGGACGCGATGGAGTAGAACTGTTAAGGGTATAGGCTGTGAGGCAGAGAGCTTTAATTTAAATCTCTGTCTCACAGCCTATACCCTTAGTCCGCTGCTTTCCGACCTACCCCACCCCACCCTTGAGTTCCATGGAAACCCAAAACCGCAAGGCAGACCACCTTCGTATTTGCCTGGATGAAAATGTCCAGTCTCGTCATGTCACGAATGGGTTGGAGCGCTACCGCTTTAGCCATTGTTGTTTACCTGAGCTGGATCAGAGCGAGATCAACTTGACAACCACGTTTCTGGGAAAACCCCTGGGATCCCCCCTTCTGATCTCGTCTATGACGGGGGGAACGGAGTTGGCAAAAACGATTAACACGCGCCTCGCAGTCGTTGCTCAACGGTACAAATTAGCCATGGGTGTAGGCTCTCAACGAGTCGCCGTAGAAAATCCAGCGGTAGCGGCAACCTTTGCCGTGCGATCGCTGGCTCCTGATATCCCCTTATTTGCCAACCTGGGAGCGGTCCAGCTTAATTATCGCTATGGTCTTGATGAGTGCCGGCAGGTCGTTGACCTGCTAGAGGCGGATGCCCTCATCCTGCATCTAAATCCTCTTCAGGAATGTGTGCAAACAAAAGGCGACACAAACTTTCGAGGATTGCTGGACAAAATTGCGGTTCTTTGTAGCAAACTTCCGGTTCCTGTAATCGCCAAAGAGGTCGGTAACGGGATCTCAGCCGTAATGGCAGAAAAGTTAATGGCAGCAGGGGTGGCGGCGATCGACGTTGCCGGAGCAGGGGGCACCTCCTGGGCACTGGTAGAAAGTGAGCGGGCACAGGATGCCCGCCAACGGCGATTAGGAAAAACCTTTGCTGATTGGGGCTTGCCAACAGCAGAATGCATTACAGCAATCCGCACAATTTCCCCTGACTTACCGTTGATTGCCTCCGGTGGTCTGCGGGATGGCTTGGAAGTGGCAAAAGCGATCGCCCTCGGTGCAGATCTTGCAGGCATGGCACTCCCCTTTCTGCAAGCGGCTAACGAATCGGAGGAAGCTCTCCATGAGTTAGTGGAGATTCTGCTTGCAGAAATCACAACCGCACTATTTTGTACTGGAAGCAAAGATTTAATCGGTTTGAGAGCAGGGGTTTTGCAAAAGATTTAATCTATCGCGATCCTGGTTGGATTGTGAAAGTCTTTCCCGCCCGACAAAAACTTTACTTCCCTTAGGATCACAAATTATCCCAATTTAAATAGCGAACAGGGCAGATTGGGAACGGGGTGCAGGGGGGTCACCCCTGGCTGGGGGCGAAGCCCCCACACCCCCATCTGCAACCTTCATTTTTTAAATTTGGTATAACATCGGCAACTCCAATCGACAGGGCTTGGCATCCGGTAGGGAGACTTTCGGTCATTGCCAGGGTTTTTGCCCGAATGCTAAGCCCCTACAGATGATCGGGTTAGATGATCGGGTTAGATGATCGGGTTAGATGATCGGGTTCATTTTGGGCTCATTCCTAGCAGTTTGCCGATCAATGCAGTCCAGGAGGGGCGTTGCCCCTCCTCCCCTTTAATTCTCTCGATCCTCCTCAAGCTGGCGATAACTCCCCCATGTTGCAAAATTTAGTGTTTGCAACACTAGCCCAGTTTTGGCTTAGGAACGGGAGCAGACACCAGACCGTTGGCTTCCAGGTAAGCAGCGACACGCAGGACCAGCGCCTCATTGTAGGGCGCAGCAATGATCTGGACCCCGATCGGCAGTGCTTCAGGACGCTGAATGGGAACCGTCATGATGGGTAACCCAATTAAGGAAAGGGGCTGGGTATATAATCCTAGATTGGGGCGCAGCGGGACTTCTACCCCATCTAGCAGGAGCGTGGTCTGACCGATCAGGGGAGCCGGGCAAGGTGTTGCTGGAGCCAGAATGATATCGACTTGCTGAAACAGTTCGCGGACTTGATCGCGGTACCAGCGGCGAAACCGTTGCGCCTGAATGTACCAGGCTGCCGGAATCAGAGCCCCTGCCAAAAAGCGATCGCGGGTTGCTGGATCAAAATCCTGTGGATGCTTGCGTAAGTCCTCCAGATGGAGATTACTACCCTCGCAAGCGGTAATCACAAAGGCGGCGGCACGGGCACGATGAGCCTCTGGAATGATCACTGGCTGAGTCGCATTCAAAGCACGGGCAACTTTCTCTACCGCATCTAAAACTTCCGGTTCAGCTCCTGCAGTAAAGTATCCGTCGGCGATCGCCATCCGCAATCCCTCAGCTCCTTTCGCCAGTTCGGGTAAACAAGGCTGCAGGGGGCGATCGGTACACACCGGATCCGCTGGATCGGGTCCCTGGAGCAAATCAAAAACCAGGGCAATATCTCGTACTGATCGGGCAAACGGCCCCAGATGATCCAGGCTATCAACAAAGGGATAGGTTCTGGCGCGAGATAAACGCCCATAGGTGGGCTTAAGTCCAAAAATGCCGCACAGCGAGGAGGGCACCCGGATAGAGCCGTTGGTATCGGAACCGAGGGAAATGGGCACCAGACCTGCTGCCACCGCTGCTACAGAGCCACCGGAAGAGCCACCTGTCATCCGACTTAAATCATGAGGATTGCGGGAAGGACCATAGTGGCTGTTTTCCGTGACGAATCCATAGGCATACTCATCCATGTTCTGAGCACCCACCAGGATGCCTCCTGCCTGCTTGAGGCGGGCAACCAGGGTGGCGTCTTGGGTTGCAGGGGGACGCTTTCGATTGATTTTGGAACCTGCTAGAGTCGTCAGTCCTGCAATATCAAATAGATCTTTAACACCAAAGGGAACACCTGCCAAAGGTCCCGGTTCTTTCCCCTGGGAGATCGCCCGATCAACGGCCTCTGCATCCTCTAACGCCTGCTCCGCGATCACACTGGTAAAGCAGTTGAGCGTTGAATTTTGGTCAGCAATACGTGCCAGAGCCGCCGCCACCACCGCCTTGGCTGAAACTTCCTGCCCCTGCACACTGGCGGCAATGCTGGTTGCGTCTGGATAGGCATAGGTCATAGGTCGTAGGTCAGGGTTGAAAGGTAGGGCCAGCTTCAGTATCTTCTGGGAGTGGAAATTCATTGACCAGTTGGGCGATCGCCACAATCCGGGTAAAGTTCTCCACAACGCCCGGTCGGTGCTCTGGCTGTAACAAAAGTCCAACCACTGTTGCGGCCTGGTCTACAAATTCCGTCAGATCCGTCGGTTTCTCTGTCATACCCGTTCCGCCTCACCCTGTTTTGTCAAATCAGCGATATAAGCCCGCCATCCGCCCCAGGTAGTAATATCCTTTTTCCCCTCGCACAAAAATGATTCCCCAATCACGCCCAGCACTTCTTCTCCGTCTGCCAGGCGAACTTTGCCAATGCACAAACCGGGAGGCTCAAGCAGTAGGAGAAAACCCATGCGGTGGGCAGGCACAGCCCAAATCTCGACTGCAACAGCAGTTCCACCCTGGGAAACTCGCATCATAGCAGGATGGCGATCGTTAATTGACCAGATCCGGTAAGTTGACTCAGTAAATGCCTCTCGCACGAAATGGGCCCCTACCAACTCCATGTTGGCATTCAACTCTAATCCCCGCATCAAAGTTCCATTTACCGCCAGATAGATCGTTGTTTCCATCGGAGTTGAAGGATCTGGATATCCATAAGGTCAGGACTAATTTCCCCTGATTGAACCACATTTGCTGTATCAAGGACACCAGCGAATTTAGCACACGGATGCTATCGATCTAAGGATACTTACTGAGTGACGCCAGCGTAGGGAGCAAAAATTGTTTAGTAAAAATGCTGTCGTACTGGGGAGAAATTTGGGGAATAAATATACTAACCGGGAATCGATCGACGAGAAGAGTGTATACCAGGGCGATCTCGATTGGTGGGAATCTCTATGAAAGGCGAAAGGCAGGAACAACGAATGCGGCTGTTACTAGTGGGAGATGAAATTTACACGATCTTCTTGGTCTTATCCTATCTAGAATCATGTGGCTACAAAGTAGCTTCCACAAAGGATGGTGACGAGGCACTGAAGTTTTTGCAGCATGAGACTCCAGATCTAATCCTCTTCTGTGATGATGGAGCAACGAAGATGGATGGATATACTTTTTTGAAATATATTCGGGGAAATACTCGGACGCAAAACCTGCCGGTAATTTTGATGTCGTCCAAAAATCAAACCGCTGAGCAGATTCGCAGCCTAACGCAGGAAATTGATGCCTACCTGACTCGCCCCTTTGAACTAGATGCACTGAGGGCACAGGTTCAATTCATGACTGGCAGGAATTTATCTTTTGTGTAAGGAATAAGCCTCAAATAAACTCGATTAACGCCAGGGGCTTAGCATTCGGGCGGAACCCCCTCATTTCATCTGCCTTACAGTCAGCGTGTAATTCCGCCGGACTCCTGGGTTGATCGTGCCAACCCAAACCTTATAGCTACCAGCGGCCCAGTTGGTGTCAACCATACTGGCATCCTTTTTGGAACCAATATTGTCTCCGCAGCGGACGCTGCCATCGGCCCCCTGAATTACTAAAGTGGTATCGGAGTTGCTGCTGTTGACCTGAAGTTTTAATTTCGGCAGGCTTTGTTGCAAGACTAGAATATGGTCGGGGGTAGGATCACCAAAGCCCAGGCAGGGATTGTTATGAATGTCACCGCTGCTGACGATCGCCGGCAGCGAAGTAGCCCCCCCCGTGGTTCCACTCAAAGAGCCAATCGTCTTGTCAGCACTAAGCGTCAGCGTGCCAAAGTTAGACGTTTCCCCAAAGGCAGGAGCAGCGCTGCACAACACCCCCAAAACCATCCATTTCACCCACTTCATCTGCCCGATTCGATTTGCCATCCTAACCCACCGCATACTATCCTCCTCTTAAAGCAAACACCCTGAAATCATTCTGTTAACAAAGTCCTGAAACTCAATGCTAACTGGACAATCGTTGCATTGACTACGCTGAAATCAGTCAGGTTGACCATATTCAGGACCACATTCAGGACCACAAAGGGGAGAGCAGGGGTTGCGCCCCCAGGCAGAGGATTTTGCCCTTCGGTTAAGATGTTCGGCGAGTGCGACTCGACTGAGCGATCGTCAAAGCCCCCGTCCACCCCAAAATCATCTTTAACTTAACTGGCCCTGACCCCTTTGCAAC